>NZ_CP054585.1:3000000-3218340 GCF_003721435.2 Halorubrum sp. CBA1229
CGACGCCGCGTACTGCGCCGAGTGCGGCGGCCCCCTCGCTCCCGAGGACGAGTTCTGTGCCGCCTGCGGAGCGGCGCGTCCGGAGTCGGCGGGGCGCTCCGTCCGACGAGGCGACGCGGCGGCGGACGCCGAGGCGCACCGCGCGTTCCGGCGTCGGGTCCGGGACCACCTCGACGAGGGCTGGGAGCTCACCGAGGACCGCGGCGACCGGGTCGTGCTCGTCGAGAGAGGCGTCGGGTCGGTCCCCATGCACGTCCTCCTGCTCCTGACCACCGGCGGCGTTGGTAACTTGCTGTACGGCTGGTACCACTACTCGGAGCTGGCCGAGACGCGCCGGCTGGGCGTCTCCGACGGTCCCCTCCCGGACGGCGAACTGTCCGAGCCGAGGGAGGACGACGGGGCCCTCGTGACGCTCTCCGGGTACCTCCTCGGCGGGGTGCTCTCCCTGATCGGCCTCGGCATCGCCGCGGTCGCCGCGGAGCAGGGTGCGCCGCTCGGCGCGGCGTTCGGCCTCGCGTTCGCCGTCATCGGGGTCGCCCTGACGCCGCCCGCGGAACGACGGCTGAACCGGCGACACGGCCTCTCGCGGTTCGGCCGGATCCGGACCGTCGACCACCGGGTCGTCCGGGCGACGGAACGCACCGAGTCCCCCTGCGTCGTCTGCGGCGAGTCGTTCGAGCGCGGGGTCGTCCGGCGCCGGCGCGACGAGACGGTCGCCGTCGGCGTCCCGGTCCGGACCCACGCGATGGAGCGCAACCACTACTGCGCCGACTGCGCCCGCGAGGAGCTGTTCGGCGGGGCCGACGAGAGGAACTCCGCCGGAGTCGGACCCGAGTCCGCCGACCGAAAGCCGGCGACCGAGAACCCACACACGACCGAGCGGGAGCGCGAGTGACGCGGCCGGCGCCGTCCGGCAACCCTTTTTAAGACCCCGCCCGATCGCTCGCACATGCACCACGCACGGTTCCGCGACCCGGCGGGTTCGGTCCGCGAAGGCACGTACGACCCCGAGAGCGACACCGTCGCCTTCGGCGGCGACGAGTACGCCCTCGACGACCCCGCGATCGACGTGCTCCCGCCGACGGATCCCTCGAAGATCGTCTGTATCGGGCGCAACTACGCCGACCACGCGGCCGAGCTCGGCAACGACGTGCCGGACCGGCCGCTCCTCTTCTTGAAGCCGCCGAACGCGCTGGCGAGCCACGGCGACACGGTCACCGTCCCCGCGGGGAAAGACCGGATCGACTGGGAGGCGGAGCTGGCGGTCGTGATCGGCGAGCAGTGCAAGGCGGTCGACGCCGAGGACGCGATGGACGTCGTCGCGGGCTTCACCTGCATGAACGACGTCTCGAACCGCGACGACCAGAACCGCGAGCAGAACTGGGTGCGCGGGAAGGCGTTCGACAACGCCGCGCCGCTCGGTCCCGTGATGGCGACGCCCGAGGAGGTCCCCGCGGACGCGAGCGTCGAGCTCCGGGTGAACGGCGAGACGAAGCAGTCGAGCGACCGCGGGCACCTCATCTTCGACGTGCCGACCCTGATCGAGGAGATCACGACGTACCTCACGCTGGAGGCCGGCGACGTGATCGCGACCGGGACCCCCGAGGGCGTCGGCGCGCTCGCCGACGGCGACACCGTCGAGGTGGAGGTCGAGGGCGTCGGCACCCTCGAACACGACGTGCGCGTCCCCTGAGTCGGGACCGGAACTCCCGCCTTCCGGTGCTCCCTGCGGGCCGGTCGCACACCGGGTTTCCGGTGAACCGACGGCGCGGGCCCGCCGTCACCGCCGCGCGGTTCGGCCACCCTTAAGACCGCCCGTCCCGGACGAACGGGCATGGAACCACGCGATCTCTCGGACCACTCCGAGTACGTCCCGGGCCGGGGCGTCGAGGAGGTCGCCCGCGACCGCGGGATCGACCCCGACGACCTGATCAAGCTCTCTTCGAACGAGAACCCGCACGGCCCCAGCCCGGCGGCCGTCGAGGCGATTCGCGAGCACGCCGACCGCGTCCACCAGTACCCGAAGTCCTCGCACACGGACCTCACCGCGAAGATCGCCGAGAAGTGGGGCGTGGCGACCGATCAGGTGTGGGTCTCGCCCGGTGCCGACGGCTCGATCGACTACCTCGCTCGGGCCGCGTTAGAGCCCGGCGACGAGGTCCTGGTGCCGACGCCGGGGTTCGCCTACTACGGGATGTCGGCGCGGTACCACCACGGCGAGGTGACGGAGTACGACCTCTCCCCGGCCGACGGCTTCGCGCAGGACGCGGAGACGGTCCTCTCCGCCTACGGCGGCGAGCGGATCGTCTACGTCACCTCCCCGCACAACCCCTCGGGCTCGACGATGCCCCTCGACGAGATCGAGGCGATCGCGGACGCGACCGCCGACGAGACCCTCGTCGTCGTCGACGAGGCGTACGGCGAGTTCGCCGCGGTCGACAGCGCGATCCCGCTGGTCGACGAGCGCGACGACGTGGCGGTGCTCCGGACGTTCTCGAAGGCGTACGGGCTCGCGGGGCTCCGGATCGGCTACAGCGTCGTCCCGGAGGCGTGGGGCGGGGCGTACGCCCGGGTGAACACCCCGTTCGCGGCGAACGAGCTGGCGTGCCGGGCCGCGCTCGCCGCCCTCGACGACGAGGACCACGTCGCCGAGTCGATCGAGACGGCGCGCTGGGCGCGCGAGTACATCGCGACCGAACTCGACGCGCCAACCGTCGAGTCGGCCGGGAACTTCGTGCTCGCCGAGGTCGGCGACGCGGAGCGGGTCGCCGACGCGGCGCAGGAGCGCGGCGTGATCATCCGCGACTGCACCTCCTTCGGGCTCCCGAACCACGTCCGGATCTCGACCGGGACCCGCGCGGAGACGCGCGAGGCGGTCGAGCGGCTCAACGAGACGCTGGCCGACCTCGGGCTCGGTGTCCGGGCGTGAGCGGGGAGTCGCCGACCGAGGACGGAGACGCCGACGCCCACCGAGACCCCGACGCCCACCGAGACCCCGACGCCCACCGAGACCCCGACGCCGATCCGGACCCCAGCCCGACCCGCGTCGCCGTCACCGGCACCCCCGGGACCGGAAAGTCGACCGCGACGGACCTGCTCGCCGACGAGTACGACGTTATCCACCTCAACGAACTTATAAAGGAAAACGACGCCCTCTGGACCGAGCGCGACGCCGACCGCGACACGCTCGTCGCCGACCTCGACGCGGTCCGCGAGCGACTCAGCGACTGGGCCGGGGTGCTCGACTCGCACCTCGCGCACCGGTTCGACGTCGACCGCGTGGTCGTCCTCCGGTGTCACCCCGAGACGATCGAGGCGCGGCTCCGCGCACGCGGTGAGTCGGACGCCACGGCTTCCGAAAATGCGGAGAGCGAGGCGCTCGACGTGATCCTCTCGGAGGCCGTCGAGGAGCACGGTGTCGAGAACGTCTACGAGATCGACACCACCGACCGCGATCCCCAAGCCGTGGCCGACGCGATCCGCGCCGCGATCGAGGGCGAGCGCGAGCCGAGCGCCGGCACCGTCGACTTCATCGATTATATATGAACCGGCCGCGACGGTAGAAGCGATAGATGACTCTCGACCGGTACCGGTCGGTGGCGGACCGCCTGCTCGGACCGTGGGTGCGCGCCGCCGCCCGGCTCGGGCTCTCGCCGGACCAGGTGAGCGTCCTCGCGTTCGGCGTCGCGGTCGCGGCCGCGGGCGCGTTCGCGGTCGGCGACCCACTGTTCTACGCGGTCGGCGCCGTGTGCGTCCTCCTCAACGGCTGGCTCGACCTCGTCGACGGCGCCTTGGCGCGGCACCTGGAGGTCTCCTCGGACGGCGGCGACCTCCTCGACCACGTCCTCGACCGGTACGCCGACATCGCGATCATCGCCGGCTTCACGGTCGGGGTCGAGGCGTACGCCCTCGGCTTCCTCGCGGTCACCGGCGTCCTGATGACCTCGTACATGGGCACGCAGATCCAGGCGGTCGGCATCGGCCGCGAGTACGGCGGGCTGCTCGGGCGGGCCGACCGACTCGCGCTGATGGGTCTCGTCGGCCTCGTCGCGGCGGTCTACTCGGCGCCGATCGTCGCCGGACTCAACGTCGTCGGGCTCCTGCTCGCGCTGTTCGCCGCCGTGGGGCATCTCACCGCGGTCCAGCGGTTCCTGGGCGCGTGGAGCGATTTATAAACGGGCCGACGTACTGAGTGCGAATCCCGGAGCGACCGTGTGTTTGTTTATAAGTCAGAGCGCGGTGTTGCCATCGGCTATTTATCAGTGGTCGACGACTCTGCGGTGACGACCACCAAAGCCCCACCCGCCTCGCACCGCAACCGCAGCCTCACGCCTCCCCAGCCTCGGCGGACGGGCCGGCGCGGGCCGGAGCCGCGCCGGCCCGCCGCCTCCCTCGCACGCGCTCCTCGCGGCCGTTTATAAACGGCCGCTCGGAGGCGCGCGCCACCGCATCAACTCTTTATAAATGATCGCCGCCGTACCCGTGCCGATCGAAACCGGAAGAGAACGTCTCACCGACGGAACCGTCCGACGGTAACGAGAAGGGCGATTACGGCCGCGTCGCCTTCGCGAACCACGTCTCCGGGTTCTGTCGCTTGACGCGGAAGCTCGGGAGTTCTTCGGCGTCGACCAGGTCGAGCAGGAACCCTCGGACGGGCGCCGGGTCGCGGTCGCTCACGATGAGGCACTCCTCGCCGGCGTCGAGCTCGCGGAACCGCGCCTCGACGCGCTCCTTACGCGTCTCCGGGTCGAGCCCCCGCAGATCGACGGCGTCCTCGGGCGGGTCGACCGTCCAGACCTCGTCGTACCGCTCGTCGACCGCGGCGGCGAGGTCGGTCGCGTACTCGGGGAGTGCGTCGGCGTTCGGCGCCGGCGTCGACTGCATCTCCGGATCGAAGGGGAGGTCCGCGAGCACCGGCAGATCGAGCGCCTCGATCGGGTCGTCGCCGCCGAACAGGTCGTGCGGGGTCCCGCACTCCTCGCAGACGAACTCCCCCATGTTCGAGACGACGCCGAGCACGGGCACATCGTTCTCTTCGAACAGCTCCAGCGCCCGCGCGGTGTCGGAGACGGCGGCGTGGAACGGCGTCGTGACGAGGACGACGCCGTCGACCGGCACCTCTTGGAGGGTGGTCAACGCCACGTCGCCCGTCCCCGGCGGCATGTCGACGACGACGGTGTCCGGGTCGCTCCAGGCGGCGGTCTCGAACAGGTCCGAGAGCGCGTCGTGCGCCATCGCGCCCCGCCACGCGAGCGGGCCGTCGTCCGAGAGCAGCCCGACGCTCATCACCTCCAACCCGCCGACGTCGACCGGGACGGGATTCCCGTCGTCGTCGCTGTAGACGGGGCCGCTCGCGCCGACGACCTCCGGGACGTTGGGGCCGTAGATGTCGGCGTCGAACAGGCCGACTGAGGGGGCGTCGCCGTCCTCGCCGTCGGTCTCCTCGCCGCCACTCCCGGCCGCGAGCGCGCACGCCAGCGTCGTCGCGACCGTCGTCTTCCCGACGCCGCCCTTCGTGCTCGCGACCGCGATCACCCGGCCCGCGGTTCCCATCCCCGACGCGCGGCCGTCGAGGTCCGGGCTCGGATCGACCTGCTCGATCCGCGCGTTCGACACCCCCGGCGCGTCGGAGGCGGCCCGGACCATGGCGGCCGACACTCGCTCGGCCGCGTCACGGGGGAACTCGCGCAGGTCCGCGGTGACCGTCGCGGCGCCGTCGTCGACCGCGACGTCCTCGACGACGCCCGCCTCGAACACGCTCACGCCGGCGTCCGGGTCGCGGACCTTCCGGAGCTCGGCCTCCACGGCGTCGGCTGGCGACTCGTGATCGGTCGGTTCGTCGGCGGCGTCTGCGTCGTCGGGCGTGTCAACGGTGGGATCTGTCATGGTGGTGTGGTCGGCGTCGGCGTTTCGAAGTCGCTTCACAGGTCCGGTCTCCGGTTGAGCGTGCTCTCGCCGGGCAGGTCGGCGCTGTCGTTCTCGGTGCCGCCGCTGAACTGCCGCCGGAACTTCCCGGGGTCGGCGTCGATGGCGCGGGCGGCGGTGCTCCGCACGACCTTCGGCTCCGTCTCGTCGGCCGCGACCGCTTCGAGGCGTTCGAGCGCGCGCTCGTCGTCGACGCCGGCGAGCAGGTGGACGGCCCACTCCCGCAGCCGCTCGCTGTCCGCGTGCGACAGCTCGAGCAGGACCGGGCGCAGCGCCTCGCCGCGGCTTTTGAACAGCGAGACCATCGCGTTTCTGACGACCGCGTGGTGGTCGTCGTCCAGCGCCGCCTCGATTGTCGCCGCGTACTCGCCGCGGTCGATCCGGTCGAGCGCGACGACGGCCTCGGCGCGGACCCACGGGTCGGAGTCGTCACACGCCGCGACCGCGGCCTCGCCCGCCCGCTGGCCGCCGAGCTCGCCGAGCGCCTCGACGGCGAACTGGCGCACGTCGGCGTCGGCGTCGGCGAGGCCGTGTTCGATCAGCGCGTCGACGGCGGCCTCGCTCGGTCGCCCATCGCCCAGCGCCAGCGCCGCCCGCCGGCGCTCGACCGGGTCGCCGTCGACGAGGTCCTCGATCTTCGCGGCCGCGTCGGTCCCGCGGAGCGGGGCCGTGTCCGTCGCCTGCAGCTCTCGCGGGCTCGCGTCGCCGATCGTCACGTCGCGGCTCACCTCGATGTCCTCGAGCCCGTCCGGCTCCTCGCCGAACCCCGGGCTCTCCTCGGGGTGGACGCGGGGGTCAGTCGGCCCGTCCGTCGCCTCCTCCGGGTCCCTCATCGGGCGCTCACCCCGTTCTCGGTCGTCGGACCAGGCGAGTCCGGCCCGCCCGGTTCGCCGAGGAGCTCCTCGGCGCCCAGGGTCGCGAACGCGGCGCCGAGACAGACGGCGGTCGCGGCTCCCGGCGTCGCGGGGACCCCCGCGAGAACCAGGAGGACCGCGCCGATCGCGAGCCACGCGTCGCCCTCGCGGAGCCCGGCGACGGCGGCGGCGACCCCGCCGAACGCCGCGGTCGCGGCGAGCAGGTGCGGGCTCCCGACGACCGCGAACCCGACGAGCAGCGCGCTCCCGGTGACGTACGGCGCGGCGGCGCTCGCGAGAACGACCCCCGCAAACGCGGTCGCGCCCGCGACGAGCGCGACGGGGTCGCCCTCGGCCCGCACGACGAGCAGCGTCACTCCCCCGAGGAAGGCGACGGACCCGGCCGATCGGACGGCGGGGCCGGCGATCCCGGCCGTCGCGGCGAGCGAGAGTCCGGCGGCGAGCGCGAACGCCAGCGCGAGGACGGCGCGCCGGAGCTCGAAGTAGGTCGACGGCGGTCCCAGCGCGCGGGCGAACGCGACCGCGGCGCCGCCCGGGATCGCGACGGCCGCGGCGACGGTCGCCGCGTCGGACGCCGTCGCGAGCACGCCGAACACCCCGGCGAACAGGAGCCCGACGCGGACCGCGGAACGGTCCGCCGAGAGCGCGACAACGGCGAGCGCGACGCCGCTCGCGAGCGCCGCGACCGTCCCGGTGACCGGTACCAACCCCGACGCGAACCCGGCCGGTTCGAACGGCGCGTTGTACAGCACGCGGACCGCGGTCGCGACGCCGACGCCGACGGCGGCGAGCAGGCCGATCGACCCCACGCGACCGCCGAGGCGACCGATCGGTGCCGACGGCGTCGTCCGCCCGTTCGCCCATTCGGTCGGTGAGCTCACGACCGCTCACCCCCGTCCGAACCGTCGGTGACCGCGTGTTCGCGGTCGCCCCCCGCACCGGCGTCGAGACGCTCCGCGAGGTCGTCGACGTCGGCGGCGACGAAGGCGTCGAGGAAGCGCGCGAGGCGACCGTAGACGCTCGTGCCGGGCTCCTCGTCCAGGGCCGTCCGAAGCCCCGACGCGAGGACGGAGAGGTGGCGGTCGTGGAAGTCCAGTCGGGCGCGGTCGAGGTTCGCGGGCTCCGCGTCTCCCGACGCGTCGTCGCCCGCGGCGGCCAGGCGACAGAGATACCCCGCGAACTCGAGCTCCAGGCGGACGTGGTCGTGGTGGCGGCGCTCGTCGCCGCCGACCTCGCAGCCGAAGTGCTCGTACGCCCGAGCGAGGTCGAGGTTCACGTCGTTCCACGACACGTCGGAGCGGTACGTCGACTCGTACAGGGAGGCCGGCGGTCCCTGGTTCTCGACCGTTCCGTCCGTCCCGTCGATCACCTCGGAGTAGCCGATGACGAACAGGTCGTTGTACCGGGCCGCGAGCGTCTCGCGGTCGTCCGCCACGGTCAGGTCGGGCGGGTCAACGTCGAGGCCGGTCCGGTCGACGAGCGTCGCCATCGACTCGTCGAGCGAGCCGTCCGCGAACCGCTCGTGGATGCCGCCGCTCGGCTCGGCGAAGGCCGCCGCCGCCAGCGCGTAGACGCTTCCGCGCGCCGCGGCCTCCTCGTCGATCGCGTCGCGCCGAAGCCCCTCGTCGAACCCGGGACCGTCACGTTCGGCGATCGGTTCCGACACGGTCACTCACCCCTCGTCCGGCGGATCCCCTCGACGGTCACGAGCGTGGTGAACACGACGGCGACCCCGGCGAGCGCCCACAGCACCGTCTCGTAGGGGGCCCCGCCTTCGGCCGGCCCGAGCGAGAGGTAGTACCACTCGCTCGCGGCCTTCTGCCCGGAGCGCTCGTCGTTACCCCCCTCCCAGACCGCGAACGCGGCGTTCACGTCTTGGTCCGGGTCGACGTCGGTCACGTTCGCGCGGTCGGACGAGAGCGGCCGGGTGAACACGACGGCCCACCGGTCGCCGGTGTGCGTCGCGGTCGTCTCCACCGCCGACTCCGAAATCTGCGTCGTGCTCCCGGCGCCGCCGGCGAGCAGTGACTCCGTCCCGTCGGCGGCGTTCCAGTACCAGACGTTCACCCGGTTGTCGGTCGATCCCATCGCGATCGGCGGCCGCGACTCCGAGGCGACGGGGAGCTGGACCGCGGCGGCGTCGGCGAACGCGCGGAGCGAGTCCGTCGACTCGTTCGCCGTGGGGTCGCTCCACGACAGCCGGAGGTAGAGCCGCTCGTCGGTCCGCGCGGCCTCGACGCGGACAGACTCGACGGTGGTGTCGGCGCCGCCCGGCACCGCCGCGCCGGTGCTGCTCATCGGGACGGTCACCGTCTCGACGGACTCCCACGCGTCCCCGGTCGGCTCCGCGAGGTCGCCGGCGCTCGACTGTCCCTCGACCGGGATCTCGTAGGCCGCGCGCGCGTCGACGGCCGCGGGGAAGGCGGCGGTCGCGGCCACGACGGCGAGCGCGAGCGCGGCCGCGACGACGAGCTCCCGCGAGCCGATTCCGCGGTCGTCGACCTCGTCGTCGCCGGGCCGATCGGCGTCACGCTCCATCGTCGAACACCTCCAGCCGGTACTGGTCGTCGTTGTTCACGGTCGAGAGGATCTCCATGAGCTCGCTCTCCTCGCCCTGTCTGACCCGGTCGCGCTCGCGGTTGATCGTGTTGAGCGCCTCGTTCACCTGCGGGCCGAACAGCTCCTCCAGGTAGTTGCGCGGGATGCGCTCCGCGTCCACCGTCTCGCCGCTCTCCGACGTCTGCGGCGGCGCGAACGGCGGGATGTAGTAGACGTTCGGCTCCGTGCGGTACTCGGGGTGGAGCCGCAGGGCGACCTCGTACTCGTTCACGAGCTTGTAGATCGGCCCATCCTCGTCGTCGAGGAAGCCGACGTGCCGGAGCTGCGGCGGGCAGTCCTCGGCACAGGATGGGGGCCGCACCTCGCCCTCCGGTCCCTCCCCCTCGATCCGGGGGTAACAGAAGATGCACTTCTCGCTGGTCTTCGTCTGCGCGTTGTAGAACACCTTCTTGTACGGACACCCCTCGACGCAGTACCGGTAGCCGCGGCAGCGGTCCTGGTCGACGAGGACGATCCCGTCCTCCTCGCGCTTGTAGATCGCGGAGCGCGGGCACGCCTCCACGCAGGAGGGGTGGGTGCAGTGGTTGCAGATCCGGGGGAGATAAAAGTAGTAGGAGTTGGGGTACTCGCCGGCGCCCTCGTCCTCGTCCCAGTTCGGCCCCCAGTCCGCGTTCTCCATGGGACGGAGCGGCTCGTCGCTCCCCTCGTACATGATCGCCTCGTGGTTGAACTCCCACGCGCGGCCGTAGTCCTCCTGCTCCGGGAGCTGGCCGGGCGTCCGGGACTGTCCGTCCTCGTCCCAGCCGCCGCCCATCTCTTCCCAGTCGCGGGGGTAGCCGGCGCCGGGCTTCGTCTCGACGTTGTTCCAGTACATGTACTCGCGTCCCCCGGACTCGGTCCAGTTGGTCTTACACGCGATCGTACACGTCTGGCAGCCGATGCACTTGTTCAGGTCCATCACCATCGCGACCTGATGGTCCACGCCCTCCGCGAGGGGAACGTCGCCGTCGTCGGTCTGCCGGGCGGCGTCGTCGGCCTGACGGACCGTGTCGTCGGTGGTTTTGCTCATGGGCCGTCACCTCCGAGCAGGTCCGAGACGCGACCCAACGCGCCGCGCGACGTCGACCCCGAATCGGTCGACTCCGACCCCGAACCGGACGACTCAGACCCCGTCGCCGACGCCCCGAGCGGGCCGGCGTCGAGCGACGCCGGCTCCTCCCCGACCGGCTCGACCTCGATCCGGACGTCGCTGTTCACCCCGGTCGGGCCCCAGTAGTTCGGGAAAAAGTGGAGGTGCTCGCCCGTGTCCTCGGGATACTGGACGAGCTGGGTCGGCTTCATGTACATCGGCACGAGCGAGTTGAAGTTGTTGCGGTCGGGGTACTGGAACCGCTCCCAGCTGAAGAAGTGCCGGACGGTGCCGGGCTCCCCGCTCGGGTAGATCTTCGCCTGCACCTCGACCGAGTCGAGGTCGTTGTACACCCGCACGGTGTCGCCGTCCTCGATCCCGCGTTCCTCGGCGTCCTCGGGGTTGAGGTAGACGGTCGGCTCGCCGCGCTGCAGCCGGAGCATCTTGCTGTCGTCGCGCCACGTCGAGTGGATCGACCAGCGGCTGTGCGGCGTGTTGTAGCTCAGCGGGTACTCCGACTTCTCCTGGAGCACCGGCCCGTCTTTGTGCGTGGGGAGCTGCTCGTCGAGCTCTAAGAACCAGTCGTGGTCGATGTAATACTGCTGGCGTCCGGTGAACGTCGGCCACGGGTTCTTGTCCTGCACGTAGTCTTTCCACGGCGAGTACGCCTGGCCCTCCTCGATGTCCGACGACCAGTGGTCGCCCGTCTCGAGGAGGCGACGCGGCTGCGCTTCGATGTCGTCGAACGTGAGCTGCTCGTCGGCGCCCTCCGGGTTCGACTCCTCGGAGTTCTCGAGAATGAACTCCGCGGCCGCCTTGTCCTCGGCCAGCGCGCCGGGCTCGTTGTCGATCCAATCGCGCGTGTAGTCGTCGTGAACGGACTGGAGGTCGATCTCGCGGTCGAACTTCCGGTCCGACACCGGCTCCGTGCCGCGCTGCTCGGCGAGCTCCTGGATCTTCGCGGCGAGCTCGCGGAAGATCTGCCAGTCCGTCTTCGACTCGCCCAGCGGCTCGACCGCCGGCGTGAACGGGTGGACGTACGTGTGCATGTCCGTCACCGACAGGTCGTGCTTCTCGTAGTGGCTCGCCGTCGGAAGGACGATATCGCTGTTGAGCGCCGTCGAGTCCATCCGGAAGTTGATGTCGACGACCAGGTCGAGCTTCGGCCACAGCTCCTCCTCGACGGCGATGTTCCCCTTGGCCTGGTTGAAGTAGTTCCCGCGCCAGACGAACATGAGTCTGGGGTCCGGACGGCTGCCGTCGTCGCGCTCGCTCGGGTACAGCGGCATCCACCCCTTATCGATCGACTCCCGGATTTTCGCGGCCGTCTCCGGGTCCGTGTTCTCCATGATCCCGGCGTGGTAGTACGTCCACAGCGTCGTCGGGACGCCGCGAACGCTTCCGGTCGGGAAGGAGAGCTGCTTCCAGCCGTTGAACGTCCATATCTTCTCCTGACCCACGTAGTGGTCGAGGCCGGTCCCCTGTCGGCCGAGGTTCCCGGTGAGCGTGACGAGCAGCTGGATCGCGCGGTTCCCGAGGTCGTTGTGGTACCAGTCGTTGACCCCCTTCCCGTGGATGATCTTCGCGCGGTCGACCTCGGCGAACTCGCGGGCGATCTTCTGGTGTGTCTGCCTCCCGACGCCGGTGATCTCGTTGACCACCTCGGGAGTGTACTCCGACAGCTCGTCGCGGAGGTTCAGCCAGACGGTGCGGGTCTCGACCGCGCCGTCGGTCGTCTGAACCGTGCGCTCGGCGTCGAGGTCGGGGTCGAAGTCGAGCTCGATGCTCAGTGAGTGGTCGTGCTGTCCGTCCCGCTCGCCGAGCGAGCCCGGCGCCGTCCGGAGGGTGCCGTCGGCGTCCTGCATGACGAACACCTTCTCCGGGCGGTCGGCGTCGACGCTCAGCCCGGACACCTCGCTCGCGCGGAGGAACTTCCCGGTGTCCTCGCGGACGAGCAGCGGCATGTCCGTCTGCTCTTTTAAATGCGCCTCGTCGTACAGCCCCTCGTCGACGATGGTGCGGGCCATCCCGAGCGCGAGCGCGGTGTCGCTGCCGGGCTCCGGGCCGATCCACTCGTCGCAGTGGATCGCCGTCTGGCTGTAGTCGGTGAAGATCCCGACGCGCTTGGCGCCGTCGTACCCCGCCTCGAGGAAGTACTTCGCGTCCGGGATCCGGGTGACGTTGATGTTCGAGCCCCACGCGATGATGTAGTCGGCGTTGTACCAGTCCGCGCTCTCGGCGTTCTCGGTCTGGGTCCCCCACGTGATCGGCTGGCCCGGCGGGAGGTCGGAGTACCAGTCGTAGAAGGAGTGGCTGACGCCGCCGAGCAGGTTGACGAGGCGGCTCCCCGAGGCGAACGAGACGGGGCTCATCGCCGGGATCGGCGTGAAGCCGCTGATCGCGTCGTACTCCCCGTCCTCGACGGCGTCGATGACCTCCTCGGCGATCTCGGTGAGCGCCTCGTCCCAGGAGATCCGCTCCCACTTACCCTCTCCCCGCTCGCCGGTCCGGCGGAGCGGGTGCGTGACGCGCTGGTCGGCGTTCACGTAGTCGGTGAAGCACGCCCCCTTCTGACAGCCGCGCGGGTTCGGGTCGGGAAGCGACTCGTCGAAGCGGGGGTAGTCGCCGGCCTGCTCCTCGCGCCACACCTGCCCGTTCCGCGTGTACACCTGCCACGAGCAGCTGCCCGTGCAGTTGACGCTGTGCGTCGAACGGGCCTTGCCGTCCCAGTCCCACTCCTCGCGGTAGAGGTCCTCCCAGTCGCGGTACGGGTAGTTACCGATCGGGTCGTCGACCACATCCAGTGTGTTCATCTCGGTGAGATCCTGCGCGGATCCCAGCCCGGTGGCGCCGACGGCGGCCGCCGCTCCGACTCCCTTCAGGAAGTCGCGGCGCGCGGTGCCGGCCTCGTCGCGTGTCGATTCGCCCGTCGTGTCTGTCGTGTCAGTCATTGTTTGTCGATGAGAACGGTCGCGAGGCCGAGCGCGACGCCGAGCGCCGCGAACGCGACGCCCGCGAGCGTGCCGCCGCCCGCGTCGAGTCCGGCGGCGATCAGCCCCACGCCGGCCAGTTTCGTCGCTCGATCCGCCCAGCGGTACCGACGCGGCGACAGCTCCGCCAGCCGAGTTCCGCTCGACTCAGTCATCGTCCGACCCCCCCGTTCGCGTCGGCGAGTCGTCGCGGCTCGGTTCCGGCGGTCCCTCGTCGTCCCCCGAGGGCGGGCCCCCCTCCGAGTCGTCCCCGAAGCCGCCGAGGACGGCGTAGGTGAGGGTGCCGGCCGCGGCGGGAACGAGCACGATCGCGGCGATCAGGTAGGGACGGAGCGCGGCCGTCGACGTGCCGAGGATCTCGGCGAGGATCACGTCCATGCCGGCGATAGACGCGATCATGACGAGCGTGACGCCGACGATGCCGACCGCGGTCGGGAACGGTCGGTCGAGGTAGTTCCGCGTGAAGTGCTCCGGCTCCTCCGCGCGGTCGATGAACGGCCAGACCGCCACGGCGACGAACACCAGACTCGGGAGGAGCAGCCCGCCCACGAACTCCGAACTGACGTGGATCCCGAGCACGTCGAAGCTCATCCACGAGGGGGTGAGCTTCAGGAACCCGTACCCCCACATCAGGAACCAGTCCGGCATGACGAGCGACGGCGTCGACGCCGGGTCGTTCGGTCCGTATTGAGCGATGTTGTGAACGGGGAGCAGCCCGGCGAGCAGCGAGAGCACGGCCATCGTGAGGAAGAACACGACCGCGCTCACCGCGGCCTGATTCGGGAACGCCGGCAGCCCGATCACGACGCTGTCGTCGTCGCGGTCGATGAGACGGGCGCCCCCGTCGGTCGTTTCGGGCCCTCCGCTCCCGCTCGGCGCTTCCCCGGTCGCGTGCGGGGTGCCGTCCCCCGCTCCCGGGGCGGCCACGTCCCCGTCGCGCTGCGCCTCGGTGTGCTTCTGTCGGACGAGGATCGCCATGTGGACGGCGATGAGCCCTCCGATCGCGGCCGGGATGAGGAAGACGTGCAGGAAGAACAGCCGCGGGATCGTCGCGCTCGTCGGGAACTGACCGCCGAAGACGATGCTCGCGAGCGGGTCGCCGACGATCGGGATCGAGGCGGCGACGTTGTAGCCGATGCCGACCGCCGTGCTCGCGAACTCGTCGTACGGGAGCGAGTAGCCGGTGTAGGCCGCGAACATCGCCAGCCCGGCGAGGCCGGTCCCGACGAGCCAGTTCGGCTCGCGCGGGTTCCGGTACGCGCCGGTGAAGAAGACGCGGAGCATGTGCAAGGCGATCGAAGCGACGAACAGATGTGCCGCCCAGTGATGCATGCGCCGCAGGAACATCCCGAACGGCACGTCGTAGGTGATGTAGAGGACGCTCGTGAACGCCGCCGGCAGCTCCTGCCCCTGGTACTGCACGACGCTCCCGCTGTACTCGACGGCGGTCGTGCTCGGTTCGTAGAAGAACGCGAGGAACGTTCCAGTCGCGACGAGGATCCCGAAACAGAACAGCGCGACCTCGCCGAGGAGGAAGGAGTCCTCCGCGGGGAACGCCTTCCCGAGGAAGTCGCTCCCCTCCCCCAGACCCAGGCGCGAGTCGGCCCAGTCGTACGCGGACTCGGCCCGATCGACCGCCGCGTCGATCCGGGACATCACTCCCCCCCGGGGCCGACCGGCCCCTGGAAGTCCCCGGTCGCGACGAGGTAGCCGTCGCCCGAGAGCGTGATCGGGAGCTGCGGCAGCGCTCGCGGCGGCGGCCCCCCGACGACCTGCGCGCCCGTCACCGGGTCGAACCGCCCGGAGTGGCACGGACAGACGAGCACGTCGCCGTCGCGGTCGGCGACCATGCAGCCGGCGTGGGTGCACACTTTCGAGAACGCGGCGTACCCGCCGACGGTGTACTCGTCGCGCACCTGGTCGCCATACGCCGACTCCTCGAAGCGCACGAGCAGCGTCGGGGCGTCCTCTACCCCCGGGCGCGGCTCCGGGAATACCGTGAGCTGTTCGCCGGGGGCGATGCGGTCCTCCGCGATCCGCTCGCCCGCCTCGTCGACGAGGGGGATCCCCGCCTCGTACACCGGGCCCTGATACTTGCGCTCGAACACCCGCGTGAGCCCCGCGACGGGCGCGGCGAGGCTTCCGACCGCCGTGATCCCGCCGACCGTCGCGAGGACCTTCGCGTAGTCGCGGCGCTTGAGTTCGGCGCGCGCGTCCTTCCAGAACGGCCGGAAGATACTCGGGTCGACGGCGGGCCCGCCGTCGTTCTCCGGGCAGGCGTCGCACAGTTCTCCCTCGGCGTCGGACGCGTCGGAAGCGTCGGCGTCGGACGCGTCGACATCGGTACGCCCGCCGGGCGCCTCGCGCTCGCGAGGGCCGGCGCTCGGCGGGGCGTCGATTCCGTCTCCCGTCGGTCGTGTGTCGGGTGCGTCGTCTCCCATCAGTGGTCCCTCCGTTCGGCGACTTCGACGTGGGGCATGAACCAGGCGTAGTACGACACCGTCGAGCCCAGCAGCGACATGAACAGCCCGAAGGCGTACACGCCGAAGTACTGGGTGCGCGCCAGGGTGAGGTACTCGGCCGTCAGCAGCGCCGAGAAGACGATAGCGAGGACGGTGAGCCCCCCCATCGCGACGAGCCCCTCGATGGCGTCGCTCGCGTCGTGGTACTGGACGACCCACCGGTCCTCCGTCTCGAACCAGGGGAACGTCGCCCGGTTCGTCCCGTCCGGCGGCGGTCCGTCGAGCCCGCCGTCGGCCGCGGCCGGGTCGTCCGCGCCGCCGGTATCGCTCGGACCCCCGCCGCTCGCGTCGGGGCGGGCGGCTCGGTTCATGAAGCGGTGGAAAAAGGCCATGGCCCCCAACAGCCCCAGCAGGGCGACCCAGACGATCACCCCGACCTGACTCGGTGAGAGCTTGTTCGGCGCGTCGACGAACCCCTCCAGCGGCTGCATCTCGCTCACGCTCTGGTCGATCCTGACCTCCTCCGAGGGCGGCTCGCCGTGGAGGCCGACGTACCACGTCGGCAGCAGCACGGCGAGCACGATGAGGAGGATCGCGATCGTTCGTCTGTCCATAGGTGTGTGTAGTGTCTTGTGTCGTTGAGCCGGCTCGGCGGTACGCACGCGGCCCCGCGGCGCCGGCCCGCCGTCCGCCGCGGCGATCGCTCGTGGGCTCTCGATGCCTCGCGGGCGTCCGGTGGACGGTTAATTACGGTACACAGAGACGTGACATACTGTATCCTAGGATCGGAAACGAACAACTAGCTACTCCCGAACTATTCGGCGATTTAAATACCCTCGCCGAACAGCTGGGACAGCACGGTGGCCGTCACGAGCCGGAGGTGTTCCGAGACGGTCGATTTGGCTACCCCGAGCTCGGCGGCGATCTCGTCGGCCGTGGCGCCGTCCGGACCGAAGTACCCCTCCTCGACCGCGACGGCGGCGACGGTCGCCTGTCGCTCCGTCACGTCGGAGAGGTCGACCGGGACCACGTCCGGCCGACCGTCGTTCGTGTCCCGATCCACGAGGATCCGGCGGACCTCCGCGCCGCCGAACGCGTCGACGATCGCCTGCAGCTCCCCGTACCCGGTCAACACGAAGGTGGCGAGCAGCTCCCCCTCGTCGATCAGCGTCTCGCGCGGCGACACCGGGAAGCCGGAGAACGCCGACGGGAGCCCGGCACAGGCGCAGGCGGTGCAGCCGCCGTCCGAGGGTGTCGACGTCGCGTCGGGGTCGGAGGGGTCGTGGTCCCCGCGCTCGCCGTCACCCTCGTCGCCGCCGTCGCGGGGTTCGCGATCGGCGCCCCCGCGCCCGAGTTCGTACCGGCCGTGAGCCCGCCCGGCGAACTCCAGCAGGTCCAGCTCACTCGGCGCGTCGGCGGGGCTGTCGTCCGCGACGAAGTCGACGCGCGCGTCGTCTGGGTCGACCCGGACCGCCCGCAGGGTCGTCCGCTCGGACAGCGCCGTTACGGGACAGCGATCGCAGGTTGCGGCCGCCACTTGGACCTGGATCGTGTCGGTCACGGTGGTCGCGCCTACGACGAGGGGTCTCAAAAAGGTTGGAGTCCGTTCACAGACTCGGAACGCGTCGGATATCGCCCGCAGACGGAATATCGGACCCCCCGCGGAACCCGACGTGTGAGCCGAGCGCGTTATCAACGTGTGACCCGAGCGCGTTATCAACGTGTGACCCGAGCGCGCCGTCCGAGACCACGTCCGCGCTCGCTCCGCTTCCGGGGCTCGTCGCGCACCGCGAACGAGGGAACGCTTAAAAGCGTCCGGCCGGAACGAGGGGGTATGCCAACCTTCGAACTGAACCTCTCGGACGACGTCTACGCGGAGTTCCAGCAGCTCGCCGAACAGGAGTTCGTCTCCGAGGAGCAGGCCGCGGAGGACCTCATCGCCTCCGGGATCGAGGCGTACAACGTCTCCGTCGTCGACGAGGAGCCGCGCGACGAGATGCTCGACGGCGCGGAGAACAACATGTTCGACACCGCCGAGGACCCCGGGAGCTTAGAGGACGACCGGCTGTAGGCAGATTCGACTGCCCGACCGACGGCCGATCGGTCAGTAACCGAGCCGCAACAGTCGATTCGCGAGCAGCGCGGCCAGCCCGAGCGCCATCACGCCCGCGAGTAGCCCGAACGCGGCCTCCCACCCCGCGACGTCTGAGATCGTTCCGACGACGACGCTTCCCGACGCCCCGATCACCATGTACGCGGTCCGGACGAGGCCGAACCCGGCGCCACGCTCCTCGTCGGACAGCAGGTCCATGAACCGGGACTGGACGGGCGCCCCCCACGACATCGCGACGCCGACGAAGCCGACGGCCGCGACCGTCGGGCCGAGGCCGAGGTCGAACCGCGCCGTCGCGACCAGGAGCCCGTAGCCGACGATGCCGGCGCTCATCGTCCCCATCGCGGTCGCGTCGCGGCCGAACCGGTCGGAGAGCGAGCCCGTGACCGGCTGCGTGCTGCCGTGGACGAGGAAGTACAGCGAGAACAGCAGCGCCGACAGCGCCGTCGAGAGCCCGCCGCCGACCTCCAGGAACGTCGGGAGGAAGGAGGCGGTCGCCTGCCACGTGAACGCCCCCATCGTCGCCAGCGCGGTCGTGTAGAGGATCGACGGCCGCGAGAGCAGTTCGACCAGGGGCGCGAGCGCGAACCGCTCCCGCAGCGGCTGATCGGGACGGATCGGCTCGGTGGGCCGCACCCGCCACGCGAACAGGGCGAACACGGGTACTGCGACGGCGACGCCGAGGAGGACGCCGGCCCGCCAGCCGTACCGCGAGCCGACGAGCGCGGCGACCGGCGGCGCGGCGAGCCCCGCGATCGGGCCGCCCGCGACGTGGACGCCGATGGCGCGGCCGATGTCGTCGTACTGCTTGGCGAGGAACGTCGTCGCAACCGAGTAGTGGAGGCCGGCGCCCGCGCCGAGCAACACGGTGAACAGCATGAAGACAGCGATCGACGGGGAGACGGCGATCAGCAGCGAGGCGACCGCGGTGGCGCCCACGGCCGTCAGGATGACGGCGCGCTCCCCGTAGCGGTCGCCGAGCACGCCGGAGGGGAACTGCGCCAGCGCGTACGCCAGCCACATCCCCGAGAGGGCGAGCCCGACCGTCGCGTTCGTGACGCCGAACCGCGCCGTGATCTGCGGGACCAACGGACTGATGGCCAGCCGCGCGACCATCGTCGCGGTGAACGCGAGCGTACAGAGCGTGAGCGCCGTGTGCCGGTACCGCCAGTTCACGGTCGTCGTTCTCGACCCGGGTGGAAGCGGGTTCCGGTCGCGGCCAGCCGGGCCGGCTGTGGTGTGCGATCGACCACCGAGCGGCGACGAGATCGGCGACAGCGACGAGATCGGCGACAGCGACGAGATCGGCGACGGCGACGAGATCGGCGACGGCGACGAGATCGGCGACGGCGACGAGACCGGTGACGGGGACCCGTCAGACCTCGAACGCGATCGGGTACTCCGTGAGGTTCTCGTACCCGTCCTCGGTGACGACCACGAGGTCCTCGATCCGGACGCCGCCGACCTCGGGATCGTACAGGCCCGGCTCGACGGTGATCACGTGGCCGGGCTCCAGCTCGCCCCCGCCGCTCGCGAGCCGGGGGGACTCGTGGACGTCGAGGCCGATCCCGTGGCCGGTCGAGTGGATGAACCCCGTCTCCGTCTCGGGGTCGGTGCGGAACGTCGGCTCGCCGGCGTCCTCGTACACCTCGCAGGCCGCGGCGTGGACCTCCTCGCCGGTCGCGCCCGGCTCGACCGCGTCGAGCGCGGCGTCGAGCGCGCGCTCGGTGAGGTCGTACCACTCCCGGAGCGCGGCCGGCGGCTCCCCGACGCAGAACGTCCGGGTCATGTCGGCGTTGTACTTCGTCGCCTTCGACCGGGGGAAAATGTCGACGATGATCGCCTCGTTCGCCCGGAGCGGGCCGGAGCCGCGGTCGTGGGGGTCGGCCGCCTGCGCGCCGCCGGCGACGATCGTCTCGTCGAGCGCGCAGCCGTGCCGGAGCAGCGTCACCTCGATCTCCTCGGCGACGCGCTCGCTGGTGAGCGGCTTGCCGTCGACGAGCAGGACGCCCGGCTCAGCGTCGGCCTCGCCGTCGGCGGGCGCGTCCTCGCCCGCCACGTCCGCGCTCGCCAGCAGCTCCTCTGCGGCGCGCATCGCGGCCCCGTTCGCCCGCTGTGCCTCGCGGATCGCGTCGACCTCCTCGTCGGTCTTCACGGCGCGGACCTCCCGGAGGAGGTCGTCGCCGTCGACCACGACGTCGATCCCGCGCTCGCGCATCGCGTCGGCGGTCCCGACCGGGCCGCGAGGCGGCATCGACATCGACTCGACCCCCTTGTCGCGGACGAACGCGGCGTACATGTCGTACCGCTCCTCCCGGCCGCCGTACTCGTAGTCGTAGTCGGCGTGGCGCTCGACGGTGTCGGCGTCGGCCTCCGCCTGCGCCCGCCCGTACTCCAGCCCGGAGACGAGCGCGTGGACCTCGCCGTCGGCGTACAGCGTCAGGAACGGGTCCGGGCCGGTGAACCCGGAGAGGTACAGCTGGTTCGCGTCATCCTGCGACGCGTCGAGCAGGTAGCCGTCGGAATCGAGGGCGGCGAGCGTCTCGTCGAGGCGAGTCCGGTTCATACCGTTCGTGGTCGGCCGATACCCAAATCGGTTGCCCTCGCGGAACCGTTTCCGTCCCGAACCCACCGAGTTTATCACGAAATATCTATATAGTGGCGGTCGGCCGACGGTCGACCGCGACCGGACGCGAATTTCGTTCGTGAGAAAACCGGCAACTATCGCCATCAGACGGTTCGAGACGACCTCTCGACGTACTTTTCAGATCCGATATCGGCACAAGGATTTAAATGTGTTCAGCCCTTACCTGATAGTGAGGAAACCAACCGAGACGCGTCTCTCGGTCCCCTCGTTCCCTCCATTTGAACCAACCAATGAGCGAAAACGTTCGAACGTACACGGCGGAGCATGTCGACGACGAGCAGGAGAGCGAGTCGGCCGACGAGGAACTGCGTTGTCCCGAGTGCGGCGGCCAGCTCGCCACCGACACGGAGCACGGCGAAACGGTGTGTGTCGACTGCGGGCTCGTCGTCGAGGAGGACGAGATTGACCGCGGGCCGGAGTGGCGCGCGTTCGACTCCAAGGAGAAGGACAGCAAGTCCCGCGTCGGCGCCCCGACGACGAACATGATGCACGACAAGGGGCTCTCGACGAACATCGGCTGGCAGGACAAGGACGCCTACGGCAAGTCCCTCTCCAGCCGCCAGCGCGAGAAGATGCAGCGGCTCCGCACCTGGAACGAGCGGTTCCGCACCCGCGACTCCAAGGAGCGGAACCTGAAGCAGGCGCTCGGCGAGATCGACCGCATGGCCTCGGCGCTCGGCCTCCCGGACAACGTCCGCGAGACCGCCTCGGTCATCTACCGCCGCGCGCTCGACGAGGACCTGCTCCCCGGCCGCTCCATCGAGGGCGTCTCGACGGCCTCGCTGTACGCGGCCGCCCGGCAGGCCGGCACGCCGCGCAGCCTCGACGAGATCGCGGCCGTCTCCCGCGTCGAGAAGGACGAGATCGCCCGGACGTACCGCTACGTCGTCCGCGAGCTCAAGCTGGAGATCCAGCCCGCGGACCCCGAGAGCTACGTCCCGCGGTTCGCCTCCGACCTCGGCCTCTCGGACGAGGCCGAGCGCCGCGCCCGGTCGCTGCTCGACACCGCGAAGTCGCAGGGGATCCACTCCGGCAAGTCGCCGGTCGGCCTCGCGGCCGCCGCCGTCTACGCGGCCTCCCTGCTGGTCAACGAGAAGGTGACGCAGAGCGAGGTCAGCGACGTCGCGAACATCAGCGAGGTCACCATCCGGAACCGCTACCACGAGCTGTTGGAGGCCGAGGACGGCGTCGCGCTGAGCTGATCGGCGCGCCCGCCCGACCACGTCGACGCTCCGCCTTTTCGTCGTCGACGCACCGCACTTTTGACGCCGGCGCTCCGCCGTTTCTCTCCGAGACCGGAGCGACCGGACGCCCGGTTTCGACTTCCGTTTTCCGAACGCACAAGCCCTCGCGGGCCGAGCAACGCGTATGGAGACCACCCGTCACTTCACCGCGACGACGTACGTCGTCAACGACGGCGCGACCGCGCTCCACGCCCACGACCGGCTCGGGATCCGCCTCCCGCCGGGCGGCCACGTCGACCGCGACGAGCTTCCCCACGAGGCGGCGCTCCGCGAGGTCCGCGAGGAGACCGGGCTGGAGGCCGAGCTGGTCGCGACCGAGTCGTCGATCGCGGGACCGAACACCCGCGGGCTCCCGGAGCCGGCCCACCTCATGCTCCACGACATCAACGTCCGCGAGGACGGATCGGTGGGCCACCAGCACGTCGATCACCTCTACTACGCCCGCGTCGACTCCCGCGAGATGGCGCCGAACGGCGACGGCGAGGTCGACCCGGACGCGTGGCGCTGGTACGACCCGACCGAGCTGGCCGCGAGCGACCTGCAACAGGACGTGATCGAGCTCGGCCGCGAGGCGATCGCGACCGTCGGGGACGCGTAGCCGGACGGGGTCTCGAGGGTCGAGCGGGAAAACCGCCGGACAGAGACCCGATCTCGGTCGGCAGAATCCCGCCCGATCGCTGTCAGACGAGCGTCTCACGGTCCGGAAGGTATTTGGGTCGTTGCAGGCCACATAAACCAAGATGGACGCACAGCGACGATCGGAGATCACCGGGTGGGACGCCCGCGAGTTCTCGGGCGGATTCGCCGGGCTCGGGCGCCTCGTCGACCGCGGGTTCTCCGGCGCGGTGACCGACGGTGCGGCGTGGCTGTTCGTGTTCGAGGGCCGCGTCGTCGGGACGGCCGACGGCGACCTGGACGAGTTCGCGGATGCCTCCGGCACGCTGTACGAGGCCCCCGAGGCGGTCCTCCCGGTGCTGTTCGCCATGCAGGAGCAGGGCGGCGAGCCGCGGGCGCAGTACTACACGAACGACACCCCGCTCTCGGAGGCGGACCGCAAGCTCTCGCAGGGCGGGTTCACCGGCTACGTCGAGCTCTCGGAGAACGTGCTCTCCGGCGACTACTACGTCACGTACACCGCCGGCGAGTCGATGGCCGCCGCGTACGTCGGCAACTCCAGACGGCTGGAGACCGGCGAGAAGGCGTTCTCGCTCGCCGACGACGAGGTCGGCATCTACACCGTCTACGAGGTCGACTTGGACGTCCGCGAGATTCCGTCCGACAGCGACGCGGGAACGGCCGCGTCCGGGGCGACCGCCACGAGCGATTCGGAGCCGGACGAGCCGGAACCGGACGAGGGATCGGCGGACGGGGCGACGGCGGACCGGACGGAACCGAGCGACCCAGGTCCGAAACGCAGTCCGGAACCCGAGGACGGTCCGGAGCCCGACGACGTCGCGTCTGGCGGGCCGACCGCCGTCGACGCGGCCCCGGACGCCGCCGGCGACGACGCGACCCCCGAAACAGCCGGAAGCGACGCGACCGCCGGAAGCGACGCGACCGCCGAGAGCCGTGATGGCCCCGGCTCCCGGGCCGAGACCGACCGCGACGACGACCAGTCGCCCGTCGACATCGGCGGGGCGGGCGACCGCGGTGCCGCGGGCCGACAAAGAAACGAGAGCGAAGCGTCGACCGAAGCCGGCGCCCGGGCGGACGAACCGGCGAGTGATCCCGGCGAGGGAGCCTCCGAAATCGCGCCCGGCGGCAAGGACGCGACCGCGGCCGGAACCGACTCGGACCGATCCGGAGACGCGACCGACGGAGCGCACCCGAGCGACGACGTGTTCTCCGAGGAGGAGCAGTGGCGCGAGCAGAAATCGATCCCGGCGCTCGACCCGTCCGAGGCGAGCGACCCGCCGGGCGGCCGCAACGGCGCCGGAAACGCGACCGGGGGCGGCTCCGGAGGGTCGCGCGACTCGAACGGCGCCGCGGGGCGGAACGAGGCCGGAACGGCCGCGCAGTCAGCGAACGAGCCGTCTCCGGATCCGCGCTCGACCGCCGAGGCCGGCGCGAACCGGTCGGCCGTGTCGCAGCGCTCTCGGGGGGCCGGCGAGTCGCGCGACGAGGGAACGCGTCGGGAACGC
Organism: Halorubrum sp. CBA1229; assembly: GCF_003721435.2. NCBI lineage: Archaea > Methanobacteriati > Methanobacteriota > Halobacteria > Halobacteriales > Haloferacaceae > Halorubrum > Halorubrum sp. CBA1229. The sequence continues at coordinate 3,024,086 of NZ_CP054585.1, forward strand.
CTTCGGCAGCTGGAGAGCGCGCTGGAGGAGTCGGAGCGAGAGCGCGAGTCGCTGGCGGCTGAGTTGGACGAGGTCGCCGCGGAGCGCGACGACATCGAGGGCGAGCGCGACGAGCTGGCGACGGAGGTCGACCGCCTCGAGTCGGAGGTCTCGACGCTCCGCGAGGAGCGGGATCGGCTCCGCAACGAGCTCGCCGCGGCCCGGGAGCGGCTTCCCGAGAGCGACCGCTCGCTCTCGCCCGCGGAGGCCCGGAGCGGGACGAACCTCTTCGTCAGGTACGACTCCAAGGGCGGGGCGACGCTGGAGGACGCCCACGACGGCACCGTGGACCGCGACATGCTCCGCGAGAACCTCCGGATCGAGCACCACACGAGCTTCGAGACGGACGGGCTCTCGGTCGACGGCCGACCGTACGAGGAGTTCCTGCGGGACACGATCGAGTACGGGTTCACGCGCTGGCTCGTCGAGGACCTGCCGTTCGAGGTGAGCGGGACCGGCAATCAGAGCGTCCTCCGCGACCTCTACGACGCGATCCCCGAAGTCGACCGCGCGGAGATCGGCGGCTCGGTGTCGATCGCGATCCGCGAGAACGGCGAGGAGACGCGCGAGCAGCGCGCGTTCGATCTCGTCTTGCGCGACCGGATGGGGAACCCGCTGTTCGTCGCCGACCTCAACGACAGCCGGGACCCGACCGCCGAGGGGACGCTGGAGTCCCTCGTGAGCAACGGCCGCGACATCGCCGAGTCGAACGACTCGTTCGCGGGGGCGTTCGCGGTGACGGAGAGCTTCTTCGAGCCGGGCGCGTTAGAGACCGCGAGCGACGCCGTCGGCGGCGGGCTGTTCAGCCGGTCCAAGCGCGCGAGCTTCGTGAAGCTCTCGCGCAAGCAGGGGTACCACCTCTGTCTGGTCGAGGCCCGTGACGGCGGGTTCCACATGACCGTGCCCGACCTGTAGAGCGGTCCGCAGAACGGGACGTTTGACGAGGATCAGTCAGCGAGCGGTAACGGATGATTCCTTTCGCAACGCGAGGCGATACCGACCGGACACGGGACGCTCCCGGCTGCGTCCGACCGCGGTCAAAACGCGGACTCCCGGCGGGCGAGGCGTACGAACGAGGGCGTTCAGTTCTCGAGTTCGGCGGCGTCGTCGATCCGCATGGAGCCGAGCTTCTCGACCGTCTCGTCGAGCTTCTCGTCGAGTTCGTCGACGAACTCGTGGGTCCGCTCGGTGGTGATCGCGCCCTGGCTGGACGGCTCGATGAGGTTCTCCTCCTCGAGCACGCGCAGCGAGTAGCGGACCTTGTGGTGGGGGTAGCCGGTCTCGTTCGACATCTTCACGATGCCGATCGGTTCGTTTTCGATGACCATTCGCAGAACCTGGAGGTGGCGTTCCAGCATGTCTACCTCCTTCTCTAGTCGATCTATCATGGCACATGTTAACTCGTCATGCCCCGGTTTAAAAGTTGCTGTCGGCGACGGGGGCGGAGTCGCTCGATCCGGCGCTTTGACGTGGGAGTAGTTAACGTGTTCGATCGCTTCGACGACGACGGCCTTCGCGACCCGCCCGGACCGCCCGACTGAGACCGGTGACGGCGACCACGCGCGGGCGGAGAGCGACCGCACGAACGGGCACATCTCACTCGGCCGTGCCTCGATGTGATGCACGTCTGTGGGGTAAGACCGACGACGGACCGTAATCGGTTTTACCCCCCGGCCGGAACCTCCGGGCCGTATGACACTCACCATCGTCGGCTCCCAGCTGGGTGACGAGGGCAAGGGCGCGCTCGTCGACCGGTGGGGAGGGGACGCGGACGTCGTAGTCCGTTATCAGGGCGGCGACAACGCCGGCCACACCGTCGTCGAGGGGGGCGCGGAGTACAAGCTCTCGCTGGTACCGAGCGGCGCCGTCCGGGGCACGGTCGGCGTCTTGGGCAACGGCTGCGTCGTCAACCCGCGCACGCTGTTCACCGAGATCGACGACCTGCGCGATCGCGGGCTCGACCCCGACGTGCGGGTCGCCCGGCGCGCGCATGTCATCATGCCGTACCACCGCGTGCTGGACGGGATCGAAGAGGAAATCAAGGCGGACGACGACGCCGGCGACGAGGTCGGCACGACCGGCCGCGGCATCGGCCCGACGTACGAGGACAAGGCCGGGCGGCGAGGGGTTCGGATCGCCGACCTGCTCGACCCCGACGTGCTCCGCGAGAAGCTGGAGTACGCCGTCCCGCAGAAGCGCGCGCTCGTCGAGGACGTGTACGGGCTCGACCTCGATGACGACCGCGCCGAGGCGTTCGACGTCGACGCGCTCCACGAGGAGTTCGCCGCGATCGGCGAGCGCCTCGCTGACGAGGGGATGACCGTCAACTGCAGCGACTACCTCTACCGCCGCCGCGAGGCGGGCGACCGGATCCTGTTCGAGGGCGCACAGGGGACCCACATCGACGTCGACCACGGGAACTACCCGTTCGTCACGTCCTCGAATCCGACCGCCGGCGGCGCGGCGGTCGGTTCAGGAGTGGGCGTCACGACCGTCGGCGACGGCGAGGTCGTCGGCATCGTGAAGGCGTACCTCTCGCGGGTCGGCGAGGGACCGATGCCGACCGAGCTCGACGGCGACGCCGACGAGGAGGCGCTCGCCGACGACATCCGCGAGAAGGGCGGCGAGTTCGGTACCGTGACGGGTCGCCCGCGCCGGATCGGGTGGCTCGACCTCCCGATGCTCCGCCACGCCGCGCGCGTCTCCGGCTTCACGGGCGTCGCGGTCAACCACGTCGACGTGCTCGCCGGGCTCGACGAGCTGAAGGTGTGTACCGGCTACGAGCTCGATGGTGAAGAGATCGACACCGTCCCCACCACGACCGACCGATGGGAGCGGTGCGAACCGGTGTACGAGTCGCTCGACACCTGGGAGGAGTTCGACTCGGCCGCGGTCGCCGAGGGCGGCTACGACGCGCTCCCCGAGCCGGCGCGCGAGTACCTGGAGCTCGTCGCCGACGAGATCGACACGCCCGTCTACGCGGTCGGCGTCGGTCCCGACCGCGAGGAGACGGTCGAACTCGTGAACCCGTTCGACGAGTAGCGGACCGAGCGACCTTTTTTAAACGATCCGCCGCTACGCCTGCGGGTCGACGTCGTTCAACGCGCGCACGTCCTCGTCCGTCAGCGACAGCTCCGCGGCGGCGACGTTCGATTCGAGGTGCTCGACGCTCGACGTGCCCGGGATCGGGAGCGTCACGTCGGAGTGCTCTAAGAGCCACGCGAGCGCGACCTGCCGCGGCGTCGCGTCGCGACGGCCGGCCACCTCGCCGAGCGCCTCCGCGACGCCCTCCTCGTCGACCGTGTACATCGGCCCCCACGGGATGAAGCCGACGCCGCTGCGCTCGCAGGCCCGCAAGACGTCCTCGTCGTCGCGATGGCCGACGTTGTACCGGTTCTGGACGGTGGCGACGTCGACGATCTCCGTCGCGGTCTCCAGCTGTTCGACGGTGACGTTCGAGAGCCCGACGTGGGCGATCTGGCCGGCGTCTTTCATCTCCGCGAACGCGTGGACGGACGCCTCGAAGTCGGTGTCGGGGTCAGGACGATGGTACTGATAGAGGTCGATGGTGTCGGTGCCGAGCCGGTCGAGGCTACACAGCACCTGGTTTTTCAGGAAGTCCGGGTCGCCGTGGGGGAGCCAGTCGCCCTCGCGGTTGCGGAGCAGTCCGGCCTTCGAGGCGACGACCACGTCGTCGGGGTCGCCGAGCGCTTCGCCGATCAGCCGCTCCGAGACGCCCGGCCCGTAGGAGTCGGCGGTGTCGACGAAGTCGACGCCGAGCTCGACGGCGCGCTGGAGCACAGCCTTGGCCTCGTCCTCGTCGTCGGGTCGGCCGATGATGTCCTCGCCGGTGATCCGCATCGCGCCGAAACCGAGGCGGTTGACGGTCAGCTCGCCGCCGATGTCGAACGTGTCGCTCCGGTCGGTAGTGTCTGAAGTCATGGTCGGCCAGTCGCGGGCCGCGCCCAAAGTCGTGGGGATGGCGGAAGGATCGTCGCCGGAGGAGCGCGGTCCGCCCTCCGGCGCGCTCGCCCGTCTTGCGCACGTCGCTACTAATAAACCGCCCCCGTGCGATCGGAGGGTATGGACGCCGAGCGCGAGGTACTCGACGTGTTGGCGCGGAACGCCCGCGAGGACATCGACGACATCGCGGCCCAGACGGGCCTCGACGCGGAGGCGGTAGCGGACGCGATCGACGCGCTGGAGGCGGACAACGTGGTCCACGGCTACCAGGCGGTCGTCGACTGGGACCGCGTCGACGAGGGGAAGATCCGGGCGGTCGTCGAGATCAACGTCGAGCTCGACCGCGAGACCGGCTACGAGCAGGTCGCCGACCGGATCGCGAAGTTCCCCGCGGTCGACGCCCTCCACCTCGTCTCCGGGGACTACGACTTCGCCGTCGAGGTGCTCGGCGAGACGATGCAGGACGTCTCGCGGTTCATCTCCGAGCAGGTCGCGCCCATGCCGGAGGTCACCCAGACGGTGACCCACTACATCATGGAGACCTACAAGGACGGCGGGATTCGGTTCGAGGACGGCGACGACGACGACCGCCTCTCCGTGTCGCCATGAGGCTCTCGGACCGCGCCAGCGACCTCCCGGAGTCGGGGATCCGGAAGTTCTTCGAACTCGCGGAGGCGCGCGACGACGTGATCTCGCTGGGCGTCGGCGAGCCCGACTTCTCGGCTCCGTGGGCGGCCCGCACCGCCGCGATCGACTCGCTCGAGCGCGGGAAGACCTCCTACACGTCGAACCGCGGGATGGCGGCGCTCCGCGAACGGATCGCCGCCCACCACGAGCGCTACGACCAGTCGTACGACCCGGAAGAGGAGGCGCTCGTCACGACCGGTGCGAGCGAGGCGGTCGATCTGGCGTTCCGCGCGCTCGTTGACCCCGGCGACACGGTCGCCGTCCACGAGCCGACGTACATCTCGTACGGGCCGGGGATCGAGCTGGCCGGCGGCGAACAGCTCACGGTGCCGACCCGCGCCGCGGACGACTTCGCGCTCACGCGGGAGGCCCTGGAGGCGTCGGGCGCCGCCGACGCCGACCTCCTCGTCCTCTGCTACCCGAACAACCCGACTGGCGCGACGATGACCGACGAGGAGCTCGCCGAGGTCGCGGCCTTCTGCCGCGAGAACGACCTCCGGGTGGTCGCCGACGAGATCTACTCCGCGCTCACCTACGGCGCCGATCACGCCTCCATCGCCACGCAGCCGGGGATGCGCGAGCGCACCGTCGTCGTCAACGGCTTCTCGAAGGCGTACGCCATGACCGGGCTCCGGCTGGGGTACGCGCTAGGCCCGACCGACGCGATCGACGCGATGAACCGGATCCACCAGTACACGATGCTGTCGGCGCCGACGACGCCGCAGTACGCCGCCATCGAGGCGCTCGACCGCTGCGACGACGAAGTCGCGGAGATGGTCGACGAGTACAACCGCCGCCGGCGGCTCGTCGTCTCCCGGTTCAACGAGATGGGGCTCGACACGTTCGAGCCCGGCGGCGCGTTCTACGCGTTCCCCGACTGCGGCGGCGACGACGAGGCGTTCGCCGAGGACCTGCTGGAGGCGCAGGGCGTCGCGGTCGTCCCCGGCTCCGTCTTCGGCGCGGGCGGCGAGGGCCACCTCCGCGTCTCGTACGCGACTTCGATGCGAGAGCTGAAAGAGGCGACCGACCGGATCGCGACGTTCGTCGAGAACCGCTGAGGCGACGCTCGACGCGTCGCGGTCGCGGGTCGACGTCGGCGGACCGAGGTGTAAACGAAAAACTACTTGCGAATTGTTCGGCGTTCGCCAACGATTATCACGGTTTACCCTGATACTCGAGGTATGGAGTTTCAGCTGACCGACGAACAACGACAGCTTCGCGAGGAGGTACGGAAGTTCGCCGACGAGGAGATCCGACCGGTCGCGACCGAGTACGACGTCGACGAGAAGTACCCGCACGAGATTATGGACAAGGCCGCGGAGATGGGGCTGTTGGCTCCGCACGTCCCGGTGGAATACGGCGGCGTCGGGTACTCGTCGGTGGAGAACGCGATCCTGACCGAGGAGCTGTTCGCCGCCGACCCCGGGATCGGCCTCTGCGTCTCCAGCGCCGGGTTCGGCGCCGAGGCGCTGATGGAGTTCGGCACCGACGAGCAGAAGGAACGGATCCTCCCGGAGGTGACCGCCGGCGACGCCGTGATGGGCTCGGCCATCTCGGAGCCGCAGGCGGGCTCGGACGTGACATCGGTCGCGACGCGTGCTGAAAAGGACGGCGACGAGTGGGTGATCAACGGCTCGAAGATGTGGATCACGAACGGCACCGTCGCCGACTACTTCGTGGTCGTCTGCGAGACCGACCCCGAGATCGACGACCGCTACTCCGGCTACTCGCAGATCCTCGTGGAGGGCGACCGCGACGGGCTCACCCGCGACAAGATCACCGGGAAGCTCGGCATCCGCGCGAGCGACACCGCCGAGCTGCGGTTCGACGACGTCAGGGTCCCCGAGGAGAACCTCATCGGCCAGCGCGGGATGGGATTCCTCCAGCTCATGCAGTTCTTCGACGAGACCCGCACCGCGGTCGCCGCGCAGGGCGTCGGGATCGCCCGCGGCGCGGCCGAGCGCGCGCTGGAGTACGCGGAGGAGCGCGAGCAGTTCGACCGCCCGATCAGCGACTTCCAGGCGATCAAACACAAGCTCGCGGAGATGCACACGAACACCGAGGCCGCGCGGTGGCTGACCTACCGCTCCGCGTGGGCCGTCGACAACGAGTCGGGGGACCTCACGGCGCTCGCCTCGATGGCCAAGGAGTTCGCCTCGCGGGTCGCCGTCGACGTCGCCGACGAGGCGGTGCAGGTCCACGGCGGCGCCGGCTTCGTCAACGATCACGACGTCGAGCGGCTCTACCGCGACGCGAAGATCACCCAGATCTACGAGGGCACCACCGAGATCCAGAAGAACATCATCGCCCGCGAGCTGCTCGACGAGGGGATGTGAGCCGGCTGCTCGTGGCCGACGTCCCTACTCCTCGTCGTATTCCATCGCGACCGAGTTGATGCAGAACCGCTTGCCCGTCGGCTCGGGGCCGTCGTCGAACACGTGGCCGAGGTGCGAGTCGCAGTTCGCACACCTGACCTCGGTGCGGCGCATCCCGTGGCTCGTGTCGACCGTCGTCGTCACGTTCTCCTCCTCGGCGGCGTAGAAGGCGGGCCAGCCGCAGCCGGACTCATACTTCGTCTCGGCGTCGAAGAGGACGGTCCCACAGGCCCGGCAGCGGTACTCCCCGTCGTCGGGGTGGTGATCGACGTACTCGCCGGAGAACTTCGCCTCCGTGCCGCTCTTGCGGAGCACGCGGTACTCCTCCTCGGAGAGGCGCTCCCGCCACTCCTCGTCGCTCAGTGCCTCGGGGTCGACCGCGTCTCGCTCGCCGGTCTCGCTCATACAGCGAGTAGGGGACCCACGCTCAAGGGGGTTGCGGCGGGAACGGCGTCAGGCAGTGACCGTGTCACCCGGGCAGGCCCGGCTGACTCAGAGTCGGGCGTAAGCCGTATTCGGACGGGCACCGATCGACGTGTATGGCACGCGAAGTCACCCACGAGGAGCGAGGGCCCGCGGTGCTCGACGAGTCGGACATGGGCGACGACGACCTGATCTACGTCTGTCAGTGCGGCCTCTCGGACTCGAAGCCGCTCTGTGACGGCTCGCACAACGCGACCGCGGACGAGGAAGACGGCGTCGTTTATAAATACGCGAACGACGACGCGGACGGCGAGCGCCGCGAGGTCGTCGCGATCGAGTACGACGATCGGTAAGCGGTCGCGAGACGGCCGCCCGGTCGCGGGAACGGCGGTCGCTCAGGGCTCGACGGGGGGCCGTTCGTCGAGGAATTCGGCGATATCCCGTCCGCCGCCAGTACCGCCGGATTCGACGTAGTAGACCGCACAGGCGTTTCCACACGCCAACGCGAGGTCCCAGTCCCACCCGCACGCCAGCGCGTGGCCGAGCCCGCCAGTGAACCGATCGCCGCCACCGGTGTGCCGCACCGGCCGCTCGACGCGGTAGTTGTCGACCCGCAGCCGCCCGTCGCACGTGACGGCGGCGGCCTCGTCTCTCGCGTGCATCACCGCGGCCGTGATACCCGTCTCCTCTCGGATCGCGGCGAGCCGCGCGAGGTCGTCGTCGAACGGTCTGGAGAGAGGCGCGGCCGTCGTCCGAACCTCCTGCCGGTTGGCGGAGTACACCACGTCGAACGTGTCTTGGAGAGCGGCGACCGCGTCGAGTAACGCACCGATCTCGTCGGGAGGGGACCCGACGATATCGCCCGGATCGAACACGAACGGAACTCGCGGCACGTCCGTGTCGCTCAGCTCGTGAAACGCGCTCTCGAGCCCTCCCACGGACCCCCAGTTGCTACAGCAGACGGCGTCTCCCCCGAACGCATCCGAGAGGTCACCGACTCGGCGTAGCTCCGCGAGGGTCCACTCCGCGACCTCGGAGCTCTCGACGAACATCACGTCTCGATCGCTGAAGCCGAGCACGTACACGAGCGCAGGTGACCCCATCGACACGGTGGCGAAGGGCAGCGATTCGAATACCGGCGCGTCGAGATGGCCGTAACAGGTGACTGATCCGCCGAGCGCGTGCAGCTGTTTCGCCGTGTTGACCGCTTGACCACCGGGTTCAGTCGTCTCGACGGAAAACGAGAACGACGACCGATCTCCCAGAATCTCGCGGCCGAACGCGTCACGGGTCTCGAGCGACTCGGCGCCGTCTTCGACGACCGTACAGAAGTGGTCGACGCTTCCGTCGGGGAGCGTCGTCACCGTCGGGGACCCGGACTCACCGAGACGCCGCCGCAGCCGATCGTAGGGCATGCTACACTCGCCGTTAGATCACCCCCATCTCCCCGAGCCGTTCGGGGAGGTACGTGTCGGTGACGAAGTCGAGTCCGCGGCTCGCGAGCGACTGCTGTTCGGACTTCTTCCCGATGTCGAGCTGGAGCTCGATCTGCTCTTCCCAGTAGTCGGTCTGGAAGCGCGGGTCCTCGAGCTCCGACTCGAGGGCGTTCACGTCCGAGTCGGAGAGCGGGTCGGCCGGCAGGTCGTACTCGACGATGTCCTCGGGCTGGATCCCGACGAACTGCGCCTCCGGCGTCGCGAGGTACTTCGAGAGGTGCGCCGACTTGATCGAGCCGTACGCCACGGAGCCGTAGATCCGGTAGGACCACGGGTCGCCGTCGGCGAAGACGGCGATGGGGACGTCCAGCTCGTCGTGGACGCGCTTCGTGATCCGGCGGGTCGCCCGCGCCGGCTGGCCTTTTAAGTGAATGACGAGGCAGTCGTACGCCTCGTCGAACCCGTTCTCGACGAGTCGGTCGCGCATCCCGCCCGTCTCGACCGCGAGCGCGAAGTCGATGTCGTCGTCGAGGAACTCGATCATGTCCGGGTTGTTCGGGATCTGGTACCCCCCCTCGCCGACGTCCTCCTGACAGTGGATCTCGCGCTCGCCGCGGCGGGTCTGCTCGCGGATCTCCAGCGGGCCCATCAGCGTCGCGCCCGACTCCTCCGGGCGCATGTGGAAGTCCTCGCGGGTGACCCCCGTCACGATCTCTAAGTCCTCCACGAGGTCGTTGGACTCGTCCTGCGACTTGAACTGGGCCTCGTCGTTGTCCCACGACTCGGAGAGGTAGTACAGCTCCCGCAGCGTCGAGGAGCGCCCCTCGTCGAGCTGGTTCGCGAGGAACTCGATCGTGTACGCCGCCTTCAGCAGCTTGCGGGCGCCGCGCACCGAGTTGGCGCTGCGGGTCGACGTGCGGTCGCCGTACGTCCACACGCCGCTCTCCGTGTCGTACTCGATGTTGCTCTTCGTCCGCGTCGGGAGCTCCAGCTCCGGGATCTTCCCGCCCGCGAACTGGTCGTAGAAATCGGCGGCCAGGTCGATCAGCTCGTCTCGTGCGTCTGTGTCTGTCGTCATTTACGCGTTCACCGTGAGTTTCTCCGTCTCGACGCCGCCGACGCTGACCTCGAACTCGGCGTCGTCGTCGACCGCGTACGTCAGTTCCCGCTCGTCGCCCGAGGGCACCTCGGGCTTCCACTGGACGAACCACTCGCCGTCCATGTCGACGACCGTCCCCTCCGAGGGGTCCGTCGGCTCGGTCGAGACGATGTCGGTGATCTCCAGCTGCTCGTTGACGTCCGAGTGGTTCTCGACGACCAGCGTCACGGTGCCGTCCGACACCTCGCGCTCGACGCTGACGTTGTTCATGATGCGCGCCAAGGCCCCGTCGATGTCGGGGCGCGGGCGGCCCGTGACCTCCGAGACCTTGTCGGCCATCTCCGGGAGGATCTTGCCGAGCACGTCCTGCTTCTCGCGGCGCTGCTGCATCGAGCGCCGCTTGTTGAGGTACGACTTCAGCTCGCGGGCGGCCTCCCGCACCGCGAGCTCGATCTCGTCTTCGATCGCGGGGACGTTCGCGAGCGCGTCCTTCGACTCGCTGGTGAACGGGACGTTCGTGGAGGCGACGTGGATGCTGATGACGGCCGGCCCGTTCGGCAGGCCCGAGCCGCCGGGCTGGTCGAGCCCGTAGTTGCGCCACCCAATCGACTTGATCACGTCCGTCGTCGCGCAGGCGCCGCGCTGGTAGACGAGCGGGACGCGGTTCGCGAACCGGAGCAGCTCCACCGACCCCTCGGCCGGAATCGACCCGCCGTAGGCGATGCCGGCCTCGACGATGAACGGGTCGCCGCCGTGGACCTCGGCGTCGCGGGTCGCCGCCGCGTAGAAGTCGGCGTCGTACTCCTTCCGGAGCCCCGCCTCGACGAGCTCGGCCGTGATCGGCGCGAGGCAGTCGGTCGGCGGCGCGAGGATGTCCGTGGTCCGCATCGCGGCGAGCAGGTCGGCCGACGTGTCGCGGTCGCCGGCGATGTCCCGGACCTTCGGCGGGTCGTCGGGCACCGTGCGCGCCCGCGACCAGAACGCCTCGACGACGTTCTCGCGGGCGGTCTCGCCGAACGTCGCGTCGTGCTGCTCGGCGACGAAGTTGGCCGCGTCGGCGACGAGCCGCTCCAAGTCGTCGCGCGTGATCCGGAAGGCGCCGCCGTCGAGGTTGAGGAACCGGCGCGTTAGGGCGTCGGCCATCGCCTGCACGGCGGCGTCGTCCTTCCGCGTCGAGGTCGCCTCGTCCACGAGGGCGTACGCGTCGGCGACGAGCGGGGATTCGGCGTCTCCTGCGTCGCCGTCCTCATCGTCGCCGTCCGCGGCTCCGGCGGCGCCCCCGGCCGGCTCGCCGTCGGCGTCGACTCCGGTGATCGCCCGCCACGCCGCGTCGACCGCGTTCTCGCGGACGGTCCCGCCGAACGTCTTGCCGGTGTCGGTCTCGACCGTCTCGGCGACGTTGCCGACGATCGTCGCGAGCTCGGCCCGGGAGAGCCGGTCGTTGCTCGCGACCGTCTCGGCGACGCCCTCGGCGAAGTCGGCGGTCGCCGCCTTCCCCTTGTTGGCGACCGCCTCGCCGACCGCGGCCGCGACGTCGCGGTCGTCGTGCGCGCGCGGCGGCGTCCACGAGAGCTCGCGGCCGTAGTGGACGTCCCGGAAGTTGTCGATGACGCTGTCGGCGGTCTTCTTCCCGACCCGGGTGAACTCCTCCTGGAGGAACCCGGAGACGGAGTACGACTCGGTCGCCTCCAGCATCTTGATCAGCGCGCCGAGCTCGACCCCGTGCGGGTGCGGGCGGATCTCCTTCGTCTCCGCCGGCAGCTCGTCGGTCGCGCGCTCGAACTTCATCGGCTCGTCGAGCCCCGGCTCGCGCAGCTCGATCCGGGCGTGGGGGTTGACGACCGCGGTGTGTTTCACGTAGTCGTGGAGCTGCCCGCGGGCGCGCATGTTCGCCTCCATCTCCAGCTCGATGCGCGTGCCGTGGGGGCGGTCCCACGTCGCCTCCTCGTCGGCCTTGATCTCCGGCTCGTTGGTGTCGGTGTCGATGATGAGCTCGAAGTACTGCGCCCGCGACTGCCCCTTGGGACGCGAGGTGATCTTCGCGGGCTGCCCAGACGTCAACTGAGAGTACAGCACGGCCGCTGAGATGCCGATCCCCTGCTGCCCGCGGCTCTGCTCGCGGGCGTGGAAGCGGCTGCCGTACAGGAGCTTTCCGAACACCTTCGGGAGCTGTTCTTTCGTGATGCCCGGGCCGTTGTCCTCGATGACGACCCGGTAGTAGTCGCCCACCTCCTCGATCTCGATGTAGATGTCGGGGAGGACGCCGGCCTCCTCGGTCGCGTCGAGCGCGTTGTCGACCGCCTCCTTGACGGCGGTGACGAGCCCGCGGGCGCCCGAGTCGAACCCGAGCATGTGCTTGTTCTTCTCGAAGAACTCGGCGATGGAGATCTCGCGCTGGCCCTCGGCCAGCTCCTCCGCGATCCCCTCCTCGTCGCCGATCGTCGACTGGAAGGACGTCATTCGGTATCCTCTCCTTCCACCGAGGCACCTAAAAACGCACCGCCGGCGCGGTGAAAGTGGATCTCCGCGTCAGACGTCGTTTCGTCCGGGTGTGTGGGTCGGTTACGCACGGCGACGCGGGCCGACGGCAGCGGCGCTTCCGCGACGCGGTCGCGCTCCGGTACGTTGAAATAATTTAACTTTATTGAATAGTGTGGCACGGTGACGTGTGTCATATACACAACCGTGTCGAGAGGGAGCAGATCCATGAGAAACGACGACGCGAACGGAGAGGCGAATCGAGCGCGGGACGCGGACCGACCGCAGAACGCGAACCGACGCGGGGTTCTCCGGGGCGTGGCCGCGACCGGCGCCGCCGTCGTCTGGGGGTCGTCGGCCGTCGCGGGCGACCCGGGACGAGGTCGGGGGAACGGCTCCGACGGACCGTCAGCGGGCGGGTTCCCACCGAAGGGGATCACGGAGTACGGGCGGAGCGTCGATTTCGGTAACGGATCGGTCAGGACGTTCACGACGGAGACGCCGTCGGGCGAGCCGAAGTACCACGGCGTGAAGTTCGACCGCGCGGCGTTGGAGGGGTTACCGAGCGCTGACGACCTCGCGTCGGCAGACAATCGGGCTAAGACCGACAAATACCGCGCCGGTGGGCAGGCGACAAAGGTCCATTTCAAGCAGTCGCTGCAGTTCTTCGTCCCGTTCCCGGCCGCGGCGGAGACGCCGTTCACGTTCTTGGGACTCAACTGGAACCCCGGCGGTCACTTCGGTGGGGCGGGCGCGTGGCTCAAGCCGCACTTCGACGTCCACTTCCACATGCTCGACATGGCGACGGTCGATGCGGTCGAGGGGCCGAAGCTACCACCGTACGACACCGGGAACGGTGAGTACGATCTCGACGATTCGAAACCGGATCCCGACGGGCGGGTGACGAAGACGAACTTCGATTACGACCAGCTTCCAGAGGGATATGCACGGTCGCCCGACTCGGTCGCCGACCAGCGATATATCACAGACATGGGCGAACACACGGCTCCCGCGGACGCGCCCGAGCTCCCGGACTCACCGGGAGAGCCGGGGAACCCGGAGGCCTTCGATAACACCCTCATCCAGGGGTTCATCGGTGACGCCGAAACGTCGCGGCTGGCGTTCGTCGAGCCGATGATCACGAAAGAGTTTCTCAGAGACTTCGGGGGCAACGAAGCGTATGAGGTCCCGCAGCCGAGGGTCTACCCGCACGACCAGCAGCATCCGACCGAGTACGGGGTCCGCGACCTTCCGTCGAAGGACGCGATCGCCGTGGTGCTCGGGGGGTTCGAGCAGGTCTGACATGGGCTCCCGTCTCGTTCCGAGACCGCCCTCACGGCCGCTGGTTCGCCCGCCGACACCTTTCTCCGCGTGAGGGCCCTTCTGTCTCCCATGTCAGGCTGGACGGAAGACGAGATGCCGCGACTGGACGGGAAGACCGTCGTCGTTACGGGGGCGAACAGCGGCCTCGGCTATGAGGGGAGCCGCGCGTTCGCCGAGAAGGGCGCGACAGTCGTGATGGCGTGCCGGAGCGTCGAGCGCGGCGAGCGCGCGGCCGACGAGATCCGGCGGGAGAGCGCGGTCGACCGCGGCGATCTCGACCTCGACGTGCGCGAGTGCGACCTCGCGTCGCTCGACTCGGTGGCGGCCTTCGCCGAGGGGCTCGGCGACGACTACGACGCGGTCGACGTCTGCTGTAACAACGCCGGCGTGATGGCGATCCCGCGGAGCGAGACTGAGGACGGCTTCGAGACGCAGTTCGGCGTCAACCACCTCGGCCACTTCGCGCTGACGGGCCGGCTGTTCCCGCTTTTAAATAACGCCGAGGGAGTCGGGGGAGACGCGCGCGTCGTCACGCAGTCCTCGGGCGCCCACGAGCAGGGCGAGATGGACTTCTCGGACCTCAACTGGGAACGCTCGTACGGGAAGTGGAAGGCCTACGGCCGGAGCAAGCTCGCGAACCTGTTGTTCGCCTACGAGCTCCAGCGGCGGATCAACGACGCCGCGGCGGGAGACGACCCAGAGCGCGGCGACCCCGGCCTCCGGAGCGTCGCCTGCCACCCGGGTTACGCGGCCACGAACCTCCAGCATCGCACCGCGGAGGAGAGCGGCAGCCCGCTTTTAAAAGCCGGGATGAAGGCCGCGAACGCGGTGCTCGGGCAGGACGCCGCGACGGGCGCCCTACCGATGCTGTACGCCGCGACCGCCGACGTCGACGGCGGCGCCTACGTCGAGCCGGGCGGGCTCATGAACATACGGGGAACGCCGACCGTGGGGCGGTCGAACGACGCCTCCTACGACCGCGCGGACGCCCGGCGCCTCTGGGAGTACTCCGAGGAGGCGACGGGCGTCGAGTTCCCTATTTAAATAGGGCCCGCCGCGGCTAATGGAGCGTCCCCTCCCGCACGTGGGCGTCGTGGGCGAACAGCGCGTAGCCGACGTCGACCGCGCGGCGGCCGGTCTCGGCCGCGATTTCGCGGATCGGCTCGATCATCGTCACGTAGTCGTCGGCGTCGAACGACTCCTTCCGGCCGTCGAGGTAGCCCAACCGCTCCAGCGACGCCCAGACGCGGGTGTCGACGACGGCGTGGCTGTCCCCGTCGAGCGCCGCGACAACGCACGACGCCGTCGGCGTCTTGAAGCCCGCGAGTCCGGTGATCAGGTGAATCGTCGAGAAGTCGCCGTCGACGACGCGCGCGTTCCGGGTCACCTCCCGGCAGCGCCGCTCGGGGTTCTTCCGGACGTGATAGGCGCTCCGCGTCGACGACTCGTAGGCGATCTCGTAGAGCTGCTCGCGCGTCAGGTGCCCCTGGGAGCGGTACCGCTCGCCGAACTCGCCGAGCCGCTCCGGGAGCACGCCCTGCGTCTCGGCGTAGCGGTCGAGGTTCTCGGCGACGAACGCGTCGAGGTCGACGGGGTCGTCGGGATCGTCGGTCTCCATACCCGAGCGATTCTCGTCCGTCGACCAAAACACCGGCGCCGTCGCTCGCGGGCGTGATATACGCGGAACGTGTTTCGAGAGCTGTCCGTCGTCGCCGGTCGCGGGTACGGCCGAGCTACAGCCGAGTGAGGTTCTTCGCGCGCGGACCCTTCTCCGCCTCCTCGATCTCGAACTCTACCTCTTGGCCTTCCTCGAGGTCCGGGCCGCCGACGTCTTCCATGTGGAAGAACACGTCCTCGTCAGCGTCGTCACTCTCGATGAATCCGTAGCCGCCGGTGTCGTTGAAGAAGTCGACCTTGCCTGTCGCCATCGCATCCTGATAGACTCCCGACTGGGTGATAAGTGTTGCGTGCGCCCCGATTCTCCGCAGTTCGGTCGTTTCCGGCCCGAATAGACGCTGATTCCGTTTTTCCGAGTCGAACCGGTGCCGGTCGGACCGAGGGCCAACGGGAGCCGGACCGGTTCCCGAAACGTTAGGTCGCGAGCGGTCGTGCGTTCGAACAGAACTCGCCGTGGGAAACGACGACGCCCGGGTCGATATGACGACGGGGGCGATCTCCCCGAAGCTGTTCGACCTCGCGTGGCCGCTGGTGCTCGGGAACCTCCTCCAGACCCTCTACAACCTCGCGGACATGTTCTGGGTCGGGCGAGTGAGCACCGAGGCCGTCGCCGCCGTCTCGCTCATGTTCCCGCTCTCGTGGATGTTCGTCTCGACCGCGGTGGGGCTCACCGCCGCGACGATCGCCTTGGTCTCCCAGCACGTCGGCGCCGGCAACGACCGTCGCGCCGACGAGGTCGTGGGGCAGACGGTGCTGCTCGCGATCGCGGTCTCCGTCGCCCTCGCGGTCCTCGGCTTCGCGGCGCGCCACCGGCTGCTCTACTGGATCGGCGCGCGCGACGCGGTGTTCGTCGAGGCGCTCGCGTACATCGAGGTGATCCTCCTCACCCTCCCGCTCACGTTCCTCTTCTTCGCGTTCCGCGCCTCGCTGCAGGGCGCGGGCGACACGACGACCGCGATGTGGCTCGTCGGGATCTCCGCCGGGATCAACATCGTCATCGACCCCGTCTTCATCCTCGGGTGGGGCCCGGTCCCCGCGCTCGGCACGCGCGGGGCCGCGATCGCGACGCTGATCGCGCGCCTGTTCGCGACCGCGGCCGGCGTCGGGATCCTGCTGCGCGGCGACTGGGGGGTGAAGCTGTACCTCCGCGACCTCGCGCCGAATCCGGAGATCCTCCGGAAGCTCGTCGACGTCGGCTATCCGGCGACGCTCGACGGGTGGGCCCGGTCGTTCGCCGCCGTCTTCATGGCGGCGCTTGTCGCGCGGTTCGGCCCGGCCGCGACCGCGGCCTACGGGATCGGCGTCAGGCTGATGTCGGTCTCCTGGTCGGTCGCGGGCGCCGTCGGGCAGGCGACCGCGACGGGGGTCGGCCAGAACCTCGGCGCCGACACGCCCGACCGCGCCGTCGCCGTCACCCGCGTCGCCACCCTCGGGACCATGGCGCTTCTCGGCGTCGCCGGCGGCGCGGTCTGGCTGTTTCCGGCCGCCGCGATCGGCGTCTTCATCGACGATCCGGAAACGATCGCCGAGGGGGTCGTCTTCCTCCGCGTCGTCGCGCTGTCGTGGGGCTTCTTCGGCGGCCTCATGGTGATACAGGGGGCGTTCCGCGGCGCGGGACACACCAAGGCGGCGCTGGCGCTGTCCCTGCTCTCGCGGTGGGCCCTCCGGCTCCCGCTGGCCGCCCTGCTCGCGTTCGGCGCGGTCGGCGTCACGCTCGGCGGGGTCTCTGTGGGGCCCGTCGACGTTCCCGCGGTCGACGTCGGGTACGTCGGCTTCGACTGGGGCGCGGTGGGACTGTGGTGGGGGTACGCGACGGCCGCCGTGGTCTCGTTCGCCGTCGGCGCGGCGTGGTTCCTGCGCGGGACCTGGACCGAGGGCGTCGTCGACGAGGACGGCGGCGACGGCCCGGAGGCGTCCGTCGAGACGGTCGACGATTAAAAAGAGGGAGCCGCGTCTAGCGCTGCTCTCTCGCCATCTGCAGCGAGATGAAGAAGCCGAAGTACGCCGGGATGCCGGCGAGCATGAACAGGTACAACACCCACTGCGGGGCGGTCGAGAACGCGAAGTCGTAGAGCAGGGACACGAGCGTCACCCACGCGACCGCGAACACGAGGTCCTGTAGCATCCCGGTTCGGTTCTCGCTGACCTGCGACCGGACGCGCTCCGCGAGGCTCTTCTCGTTCGGGTCGTCGGTCGTGTCCGTCTCTGGCATAGGTGAGCGTGTCGGTCGGGGTACGTCGGTGTTCCGGAAGCGAGGCGGTTCGGCGGCGATGCGGGTCGGCGCCCGGGCGGCAGGCGAAGCCCGGGGCCGGGCCCGCGGCTCAGTCCTCCTCGAGGTAGTCGACGACGAGGACGGGCACGTGCGTCGAGCGCAGCGTGCGCTCGGTGACGCTCCCGAGGAGCGCGCGCCGGACGCCGGCGCGGCCGTGGCTCCCCATCACGATGAGGTCCACGTCGTGGTCATCGGCGTAGTCCGCGATCACCTTGTGCGGGCGGCCGCCGGAGACGTGTTCGACGACGTCGACGTCCCGCTCGGCGCCGCGCTCGGCGACGGCGCCGGTCGCCTCGTCGGCCTTCTCTTTCAGCTCGCCCATCTCGCCGAACCGGCCCTGCTTGAGGCGGTCGACCTGTTCGGTGCCGAGACTGAGGTGGACCGAGTCGATGTCGACCACGTACAGCGCGTGGACCTCGGCGTCGTACTGCTCGGCGAGGTCGAGCGCGTGGGCGACCGCTGACTCTGCGACATCGCTACCGTCGGTCGGGATCAGAATGCGTTCGTACATGGATTACTCCTCCGTGGCCGCGTCGTCAACTGCGCGGTCCCCCTCGGCGGCCGCGTCGTCAACTGCGCGGCCGCCATCAGCCGCGAGGTCCTCGCCGCCGTCGGCGACGACGTCCTCGGCGGTCTCCTGTTGCCCCATCGGCTCGGGGCTGTGGCACTGCCGGACGATCCGCTTCGTCTCGAGCGACGGCTCGTCGGTCGCCATCGAGACGACGATGGTGACGATGAACACGATCGGGAGCGTGATCAGCGCCGAGCCGATAGCTGGCATCCAGGTCGCCAGCCCCGCCGACAGCGGCGCGTCGATCGAGCCGATGTACGTCGGGACGATCTGGTTGATCATCGGGATCGACCAGAGGGTCAGTCCCGTCGTCATGCCGGCGAGCGCCCCTGGCCGGTTAGCGTTCTCCCACCACATTCCGAGGAAGAACATCGGGAACAGGACGGAGCCGGCGAGCGAGAACGCGTATCCCACGAGCGCGGCGATCGACGACGCGGGGTTGAGCGCGGCCAGGGTGGTCAGCGCGCCGAGCGCGACGATCGAGAGGCGGCCGACGAGGATCTGCTGGCGCTGCGTCGCGTCCTCGTTGATGATGTTCGTGTAGATGTCGTGGCTGATCGCCGACGAGCCGGCGATGAACAGCCCGGCGACCGTCGCGATGGCCGCGGCGATACCGCCCGCCGCGACGATCCCGACGAACCAGTCCGGGAGCCCGGACAGCTGCGCCGCCAGCACGACGATGACCTCGCTGGCCGCGCCCGTCATCCCGGGATCGCCGTACGTCGCACCGACGTTCTGCGAGTAGAGGTCGGTGCCGAACGCCGCGAACGCCGGGGCGCTCCAGTAGAGGATACAGATGAAGAACAGCCCCCAGACCGTCGACCAGCGGGCCGTCCGCTCGCTCTCGACCGTGTAGAACCGGACGAGCACGTGCGGCAGTCCGCAGGTGCCGACGATGAGCGAGAACGTCGTGGCGACCCAGAGGTAGTAGCTCGACGAGGCGAACGGCTCGGAGAACTCGCTGCCGAGCTCGCTGATCAGCATCCCGTACTCGAGCTGCGGCAGCACCGTGGAGTAGCCGTTGGTGTAGCCGACGACGAAGAGCCCGACGACGAACGCGAGGATGAGGATAACGTACTGGACCGCCTGGTTCTTCGTGGCGCCCAGCATCCCGGACAGCGTCAGGTAGCCGACGGTGACGACCATCATGGCGACGACCATCACCTGGTACCCGTCGAGGCCGGGGATGAGGCCCCCGTAGTTACCGAAGATGTACAGGCCGACCAAGGCCATCCCCTTCGCCTGTCCGATGGCGTAGACGAAGCCGATGAGGAACGTCGTCACCGCCGCGATGGCGCGCGCGGTGTCGGAGTTGAATCGGTCGCCGACGAAGTCCGGCGCCGTGTACTTCCCGAACCGGCGCAGCTGCGCGGCGAGGAAGATGAGCAGGATGAAGTAGCCCGTCGTCCAGCCGACGACGAACACGAGGCCGTAGAAGCCGGCCAGCGCGATGGACGCCGCCATCCCGAGATAGGACGCCGCCGACATCCAGTTCGCCCCGATCGCCATCCCGTTCTCGACGTTCCCGATGGACCGGCCGGCGACCCACATGTCGTCGGTGTCGGCCACGCGGAAGACGAAGCCGATCGAGAGGAACAGCCCCAGCATCCCGATCACGAGGATCGCCGGCGCCAGCTTGAACGAGATGTCGAGGGCCTCCGGAAGGAGGTCGCTCTGCAGCAGGAGCGAGCTCCCCGTCATTCCTCGGTCCCCCCGTCGGCCGCCGCGACGTCAGCGCCGCTCCCGGTCTCCGCGACGGTGGCGTGATCGATACCGTACTTCTCGTCGAGCGCGTCACGCTTGCGCGAGTACCAGAACGAGAGGATCAGCGCGCTGGTCGGCGCCCCGAACGCGACGAGGAAGTAGTGGATCGGGAAGCCTAAGATCGGCATCTGACTCGTCATCGGGCCGGGAGCGAGCCGCGTCAGCGTCACCGGCCCCCATACCGCGAGGACCCAGATAGCGAACCCGGTCCAGACGATGCGGAGGTGATCCCGCATGTACGGCGTGCTCGGGTTCAGGATGTTCACCTCCGCTCCGAGGTAGTCGGTGTCGTTGTGCGTCTGTGCCGCGCCCGTGGCGACGCCGCCGTCGGTGGCCGCGCCGTCCGATGCGCGTCCACCATCGGCGGCCGCCTCGCCGGAGTCGTGCGTGCTATTATCTGTCATGTATCGCTGTGTGTCGTTGTGATGTGTCGTCGTTCGTCGTTTGTCTGATTCGATCGTGATGTTTGTTCGCGCGGCGACGTCGTCGGATTGTGTTGTCGCGTCGAAAACGGAACCGCCGTTCGGCTACTCGCTTTTCGCCTTCTGCTGGATCTCCTCGACGATCTCGGGGTTCCGGAGCGTGCTCGTGTTACCGAGCTCCTTGCCGTCGGCGATGTTCTCCAACAGGCGCCG
This sequence comes from Halorubrum sp. CBA1229, assembly GCF_003721435.2. Classification (NCBI taxonomy): domain Archaea; kingdom Methanobacteriati; phylum Methanobacteriota; class Halobacteria; order Halobacteriales; family Haloferacaceae; genus Halorubrum; species Halorubrum sp. CBA1229. The sequence goes on from NZ_CP054585.1 coordinate 3,044,828, forward strand.
CATGATCTTCCCCGAGCGCGTCTTCGGTAGGTCGGGCGTGAACACGACCTGCTCGGGTCGGGCGATCGGGCCGATGGCGTCCTCGACGCCGGCGACGATCGCGTCGCGGAGCTCGTCGTTACCCTCGTACCCGTCTTCGGTCGTCACGTACGCGTAGACGGCCTCGCCCTTGATGTCGTGGTCGCCGCCGACGACGGCGGCCTCGGCGACGCCCTCGACGCCGACGATGGCGGACTCGATCTCCATCGTGCCCAGCCGGTGGCCGGAGACGTTGAGCACGTCGTCCACCCGCCCGAGCACGGTGATGTAGCCGTCCTCGTCGATCTTCGCCCCGTCCTCCGGGAAGTACACCCAGTCCTCGGGGTCGTCGCTGTCCGTGTCGGAGTACTCCGCCCAGTACTCGTCGATGTACCGCTCGTCGTTGTTGTACAGCGTCCGGAGCATGCCGGGCCACGGCTTCTGTACCGTGAGGTAGCCGGCCTTTCCGGGCTCTACCTCGTCGCCGAGCGTGTCGAGGATCTGGACGTCGAGTCCCGGCAGCGGCGGCCCCGCCGCGCCCGGCTTCATGTCCTTCAACCCGGGGAGCGTCGTGATCATCATCCCGCCCGTCTCGGTCTGCCACCACGTGTCGACGATGGGGCACTCCTCGTCGCCGATGTGCTGGTAGTACCACTTCCACGCCCGCGGATTGATCGGCTCGCCGACCGTGCCGAGCAGCCGGAGCGAGGAGAGGTCGTGGCGGTCGGGGAACTCCTCGCCCCACTTCATGAACGCGCGGATCGCCGTGGGCGCCGTGTACAGCTGGGTGGCCTCGTACTCCTCGACGATCTCCCAGAGGCGGTCCTGTTCGGGATGATCGGGGGTCCCCTCGTACATCATCGTCGTCGTCCCGAGCGCGAGCGGCCCGTAGACGATGTAGGAGTGGCCCGTGATCCAGCCGATGTCGGCCGAACAGAAGTACGTGTCATCCGGCTTGATGTCGAGGACGGACTGCGAGGTCCACGACACCCACGAGAGGTAGCCGCCGGTGGTGTGTTTCACCCCCTTCGGCTCCCCCGTGGTCCCCGAGGTGTACATCAGGAACAGCATGTCCTCGGCGTCGCGGGTGACCGGCTCGACCTCGGCGCCCTCGTGCTCTGCGACGAGGTCGTCGTAGTCGAGCTGGTCGTCGCCGAGCTCGTGGCCGAAGTCGTCGCCGTTCGGCCCGAGCCGGTCGACGACGACGGTCGTGGTGTCGTGGTCGACGCCCGCGAGCCCCTGGTTGGCCTTGTCGAGGTGGTCGAGGGGGTCGCCGCGGCGGTAGTAGCCGTCGCAGGTGACGAGGTACTCCGACTCCGCGGAGTTCATCCGGGTCGCGAGCGCGTCCGCCGAGAACCCGGCGAAGACGACGCTGTGAGGCGCGCCGATGCGGGCGCACGCCAGCATCGCGACCGGCAGCTCCGGGATCATCGGCATGTACAGCGTCACCACGTCGTCCTCCTCGACGCCCTGCTCGCGGAGCGCGGCCGCGAACTCGTTTACCTCCCGGTGGAGCTCCGCGTACGTGTACGTGCGATCGTCCTCGTCTACCGGCTCGCCGACCCACTCGATCGCGGCCTCGTCGCCGCGCTCGTCGAGGTGTCGGTCGAGGCAGTTGGCCGACGCGTTCAGTTCGCCGCCGGTGAACCACTCGTAGAAGGGCGGGTCGCTGTCGTCCAGCACCTGGTCGTAGTCGGACTCCCAGTCGAGGAGGTCGGCCGCGGTCTCCCAGCACTCCGGCCAGTTCTCCTCGAACTCCTCGTAGATCTCGGGGTCGGAGACGTTCGCCTGCGCCGCGAACGACTCGGGCGGCTCGAACACCTCCTGCTCTTCCAGTCTCGCTTCCAGTTGGCCGTCACCCTCTGTCATGGTACGGTCGTATCCATCCGATCTCGGCATATAAACGCTGGCGCTAAATACGAAAAATCATGACAGACTCGCGGTGTCTCGGCCGGTTTCCTCTCACTCGACCCCCGACCCGGGACGCCGGCGTCACCGACGCTCCCGGTGCTCCTCATCGAAGAGTCCGTCGAGGAGCGCGCGCTGGGCCTTCCGGAGGTGGTTATGGAACGTCGGCGAGGAGACGCCCATCGCGTCGGCGACCTCCTCGGCGGTGCTCCCGCGGGGCCAGTCGAAGTAGCCGCCGTGGTACGCGGCGGACAGCGCGGCCCACTGTCGGTCGGTGAACCGCTCGGCGACCCCCTCGCGGAACGAGGACTCAGAGCGCGACGACCGGGGGACGGACTCCTTGCTCGCGAGGCGGGCGTCCTCGAACGCCGCGCGGAGCCCGTCGGCCACCGGCCTGACGTCGGCTCCCTTGGGGAGGTCGGCGACGACCCGCACGCGGCCGTCCTCCGCGGTCGCGTCGCGGACCGTCGCGCCGTGTTCCGTGAGCGTCCGGACGGCCGAGCCGCCCTCGACGCGCACCGAGGCCGAGCAGCCGTCCTCTCGCGTCTCGATCACACGGAGGTCCGAGACGCCCCCCGTCCCGTCGACGACGTCGGCGACGCCCTGCGGCATCGCCCCCGCGACGGAGAGGTACAGCCGCGAGGCGTCGTCGGTGACGCCGACGGTGGAGTCGAGGTCGACCCGACAGTCGAGGGCGGCGCTCGCGCGGGCGAGGAACGCCCCCTCGTCGGCGGTGTGGAACTCCACCTCGGTGACCGCGTCGGAGTGGAGGAGGTCCCGCCACCGGCCGGCCGTCACCGCCCAGCCGAGACAGCGCCCGAGCGCGACCAGCTCCCGCTGCTCGGTCTCGGAGACCGGCCCCCCGTCCCCGGCGACGACGCAGAGCGCGCCGTGCGTCACGTCCCGGTAGCTCGCGGGGACGGCGATCCCGGGCCGGCCGTCCGCGGAGGGGTCGCCGTCCGTTAGGACCGGGTCGCCGGTCTCGACCGCGTCGAGCCACGGGCCCTCGCGCGTGACGCCGCGGTCGACGAGGACCTCCCGGTCGACGCCGGCCGCGCCCGCCACCTCAGTCCGGCCGCCGTCGGCCGATCCGCGGACCACCCACGCCTCGGCCCACCGGTCGGACTCGACCAGCCGCGCCGGGACCGTCGCGAGCGGCGACTCTCGGCCGTCGCCGTCGGCGAGGGCCTCGAACCCGCCGAGCGCTGTCGACCGCCGCGCGCCGGCGTCGGCATCGGTGCCCCCGGCCGCCCCGTCGCTCCCGGCGGCCGCGTACGCCTCGGCGACCGCCCGCCCGTCGAGGGGGCCGAGGTACCTGTCGAGCGTCCCGAGCGTCTCCCAGCCGCCGGCCTCGCGCACGGCGTGGGGGTCGACGCCGCGGTCGACGAGGAGGCGCCGCGCGAAGGCGTCTCGGAGGTCGCGCGGCGTGAGGTCGGCCGGCACCGCGCCGTCGGTCCGCGCCGCCGCCCGCTCGGCGGTCTCGCTCACGATCATCTGGACGCGGCGGGGCGAGACGTCGACGAACGGCTCCGCCTCGCCGAGCCCCTCGCTCTCGGCGTACCGCCGGAGCTCGGCCGCCAGCGAGGACGGGACGACGGTCTCGCGGTCGATCGGTTCCGCGGCGTCGCCGCCGCCCGGCGACCCCTCATCGGTCTCGGAGCGCGCTCCCGCGTCGTCGGCCGGAACGGCGAGGAGGGAGACGTCCGCGACGCCCGGATCACTGAGGTGTCGGGGCGCGACGCGGGTGATCTCGCCGGTCCGGAGGCCGACCTCGCCGGCGAGGCGGACCACGACCGCGGCGCGGTACGTCTCCGCGGCGGTCACGAGCGCGTCGTACGCGTCGGCGTCGAGCCCGTCGACCATCTGTTTCGTGGACACACGAAAATACGAAACAAAAATCTTCCGCCGTGGCCTCGAATCCGATTACTTCTGAGGGCGATCGCGTTCGAGGTTTCCGAACCGGTCGTTTCGGCGCCCTTTAATTTCGTTTTGAGATATCAGACCGAAACAGTTTCCACACAGGTTGGTCCCGTTCCGCTTCGTTCGGATCCGTCCCGGTCCGAGCGTGGCCCTGACGGAGGCCCCGGTCCGAGCAGGACCCTGAGGGGGTCCAGTCAGCTCAGGCGCCGGTGACGACGCCCCACGAGACGTGGTCCCACAGTCGCTCGTAGGTGTAGTAGGTCGCGGTCTTGACGACGTTGGTAACCAGTCCGATGTTCACGGCGTCGCTCACGTTGCCGACGACTGCCCACGCCACGAGCACGGTGATGGCGACCATGAGGGTGCGGTAACAGAGCGTCTTGGCGACCGCGCGCTTCCGCTCGTGAAGCGCCGACCGGGAGACGAACGTGCCCATGCCGACGCATCGGAGCCCACCTATATGAAACTTCCAGACGCTTCTATATGCCCTAGAAGTAACATTAAACAGTTACTCTCCGCGGACCGACGACTCGATCTCGCCGACGACCTCCGGGTTCCGGAGCGCGCTGACGTCGCCGAACTCCTCGCCGCGGGCGATGTCCTCCAGCAGCCGGCGCATGATCTTCCCCGAACGGGTCTTCGGGAGCTCCGGGGTGAACACGATCCGGTCGGCGCGCGCCACGTCGCCGACGGAGCGGGCCAGCTCCTCGCCGATCGTCGCCTCGAGCGACTTGTCGGGCTCGACGTCGCTCCGGGTGGTCACGTAGGCGACGATGTCGCCGTCGTCGTCGCCGACGACCGCGGCCTCGGTCACCCCGTCCACGCCGACGATCGCCGACTCCAGCTCGGCGGTGTTGAACCGCTGTGCCCGCACGTTGATCACGTCGTCGACGCGACCGAGAATGGTTACGTAGCCGTCCTCGTCGACCGTCGCGCCGTCACCGGTGCGGTAGCGCCACCCGTCCTCGGTCTCGAGCCAGTACTCCCGGCGGTAGCGATCGTCGCCCTCGCGGAGCCCCCGGAGCATCCCGGGCCACGGCGAGCCGATCGTGAGGTACCCCGGCTCGCCCGGGTCGACCGGATCGCCGTCCTCGTCGACGACGCGGGCGTCGATCCCGGGCAGGGGCGGCCCGACCTTCCCCGGCTTCATCGGGGTGATCCCGGGCAGCGTCGCGAGCGCGATGGCGCCCGTCTCCGTCTGCCACCACGTGTCGACAACCGGCGCCTCGCCGCCGCCGACGTGCTCGCGGTACCAGTGCCAGGCCTTGGCGGTGATCGACTCGCCGACGGTGCCCAGCAGGCGGATCGACGAGAGGTCGTGGCGGTCGGGGTACTCCGCGCCCCACTTCATGAAGGACCGAATCGCGGTCGGGGAGGTGTAGAAGACGCTGACGGCGTTGCGCTCGATGAGGTCCCACACGCGCTCGCGGTCCGGGTAGTCGGGCGACCCCTCGTAGAGGACGGTCGTGGTCCCGACCGAGAGGGGACCGTACACGCCGTAGGAGTGGCCCGTGATCCAGCCGATGTCGGCCGCGCACCAGTAGGTGTCGTCGGGGCGCACGTCGAGCACGTTCCGGGTGGTCCACGCGACGTGCGAGAGATACCCCCCGGTCGCGTGCTCGACGCCCTTCGGCCGGCCGGTCGTCCCGGAGGTGTACATCACGAACAGGAGATCGGTGGCGTCGCGCGCGACCGGTTCGACAGTCTCCCCGTCGTGTGCGTCGACGAGCGACTCGTACGCGTGCTCGTCGTCGCCGAGGGACACGTGGAGCGCGTCCCCGAGCCGGTCGACGACGACCGTCGCCGCGAGGTCGGTCTCGGTCCGGAGCCGGGCGTTGTCCGCCTTCGACTTCTGGTTGAACGCGTCCTCCCGCCGGTAGTAGCCGTCGCAGGTGATCAGGTACGACGAGTCGGCCGCGTCGAGGCGGGTCGCCAGCGCCTCCGCCGAGAGCCCCGCGAAGACGACGTTGTGCGGCGCGCCGATGCGGGCGCACGCCAGCATCGCGACCGGCAGCTCCGGGACCATCGGGAGGTACAGCGTCACCACGTCGTCCTCCTCGACGCCGAGGTCCCGCAGGCCGGCCGCGAGCGCGTTCACCTCGCGGTGGAGGTCGAGGTAGGTGTACGAGCGCCGTTCGCCGCGCTTCCCGAACCACCGGATCGCGAGCTGGTTGCGCCGCTCGTCGAGGTGCCGGTCGACGCAGTTGACGGCGGCGTTGAGCCGTCCGTCCGGGAACCACTGATAAAAGGGCGGCTCGCTGTCGTCGAGCACGGTCTCGTACTCCGTCTCCCAGTCGAGGAGATCGGCGGCCCGCCGCCAGGCGTCCGGTCCCTCGGTCTCGAACGCGTCGTGCACCCCCGCGTCGCTCGCGACGGCCTGCTCGCTGAACCCGGTCGGGGGCTCGATGGCGTCGGCGGCGGCGACGGAGCGGTCCCGCCGTCGGCCGTCGATTCCGGCGTCGTCCATGATACCTGTTCGCAAGCGAAGGAATGTATACTTTGTCCGGGGTCCCGGCCAGTGAGCCGAGCCGATGGGAGCGACGGGGGCGTCGCCTGCGGAGCGGCGGTCTGGTCTCCCGGGGATCGACGGAGAACCCGCCTACGTCGACTCCGCGGGCGCGAGCGAGGCGGCCTTCGACCGGGCGCGGGCCACGATCGAGGGCTTGGCCTCGAAGTCGACGGTCACCTGGTCGCTGGCGTACGACTCCTCGTCGACGTGGCCGTGGTCGTGGATCCACGAGACGAGGCTCATCGCCTCGTCGGAGACGGGGAGGACGAGCCGCTCGCGCTCCCAGTCGGGCAGCTCGTCCTCGACGCGGTCGCGGAGCTCCGCGACGCCCGCACCCGTCTTCGCCGAGACGGCGACGGGGTCGGGCGCGATGCCGGAGAGCGCGCCGCGCTTGTCGGCCAGCTCGCCGGGCGCGAGCCGGTCGATCTTGTTGAACACCGTGACGACGGGGGCCTCGTTGCGCTCGTAGAGGGTGTCGTGGCTCGTGACGAGCTTCTCGCGCATGTCCTCGACGGGCTCGCTCGCGTCGACGACGAGCAGCACGAGGTCGGCCCGGTAGACGGAGTCGAGCGTCGACTCGAACGACTCCACGAGCCAGTGGGGGAGGTCCGCGATGAACCCGACCGTGTCCGTGAGGAGCACGTCGCGCTTCTCCATCTCGGCCCGCCGGGTCGTCGTGCCGAGCGTGGTGAACAGCATGTCCTGCGACTCCGCGGTCGTGTCGAGGTCGGGATGCCGGTCGGCGTTCTCGTCGACGTCGATCTCGGCCGCGAGCCGGCGCATCAGCGTCGACTTCCCGGCGTTGGTGTACCCCGCGAGCGCGACCAGGTCGAAGCCGGAGTCGCGGCGCTGCTCGCGTCGCGCCTCCTCCTTCGCCGCGATCGACTCCAGCTCGTCGCGGATCTCGGAGATCTGGCGTTTGATGTCGCGCTCGACGCTCTCGTCGTACTCGCCGAGCCCCATGAAGCCGGGGCGCTCGTCGCGCTTCGCGAGGCTCGCCTTCGCCTCGGCGCGCGGGAGCTCGTACCGGAGCTCGGCCAGCTCGACCTGGAGCTGCGCCTTCCGAGTGTTCGCGCGCTGCCCGAAGATCTCGAGGATGAGCGTGAACCGGTCGATCACCTCGACGCCCTCGGGGAGCTCCCCGCCGATGTTGAACGTCTGGTAGGGTCCCACGTCGTTGTCGACGATGACGGCGCCGGCGTCGGTCCGGCGGACGAGGTCGCGCAGCTCCGCGACCTTCCCCTCCCCGAACATGAACGCGGCGTCCTCCGTGCGGGTCTGCGTGAGCTCGCCGACGACCTCGTAGCCCGCGGCCGCGGCGAGCTGGGTGATCTCGGCGAGGTCGGCGTCGCCGGAGTCGACGCGCTTGGCGACGACCGCCCGACGCTCCTTGGGGACCGGTTCTGCGTTGCCGTCGGCGCCCGCTCTCTCGACGCTCCCGGTCATAAGAGGAGGTCTCGGGCGGCGTACGCGGCGTGGTGTGCTGCCTGCACTGTTTCGCGTTCCCCTATGCTCTCGACGTATTTAAACTCGGGTCGGAAGCTCAGTCCGACTCGCTCGGGGGGCTCCTCGTAGAACTCGCCGTGCTCGGCGACGATCGGCCCGTCCGGTGGCTCCGGCAGGTTTCCGACGGCCGTCGCCACGAGTCCCAGCGTCGCATCGAGCGTCGGTCCCTCCCGCGCGGCGGCGAACCCCATCCCCTCGACCGCCCGGATCCGTGTCGAGTCGATTCGGGCGTGGACCGCTGCCGCGACCATCAGGTACTCGCCGTCCTCCTCGTGGCGGCCGCTGATGTCGACGCCGACCACCTCAGGGACGGGCGCCGGCCACCTCGGTTCGGCCGGAGCGCAGTTCCGATCCCGCGGGTACTGTGCCCATACGACCGACTTGATCGCCCGCCGAATTGAACGTTTCTGTGGTGTGCGTCAGACCTCCAACCGCGCCGCCTCAAGCCGACCGCGCCGCCTCAAGCCGACCGCGCCGCCTCAAGCCGACCGCGCCGCCTCAAGCCGACCGCGCCGCCTCAGGCCGACAGCTCCGCGACCGCGTCGCCGATCCGGTCGATCGCGTCGTCGACATCGGCGGCGTCCACGTCGAGGTGCGTCGTGAACCGCGTCGTGTAGTCGTCGAATTCGACGCAGCCGACGCCGGCCGCCTTACAGGCCTCCACGAGGTCCGCGGCGGGGATCCCGGCGTCGTCGGTGTGCGAGACGACGATATTGGTGTCCGGCGCGGGCGCGTCGACCCCGTCGAGCGCGTCGAGCCCGGCGGCGAGCCGTTCCGCGTTGGCGTGGTCGTCGGCGAGGCGGTCGACGTTCTCCAGCGCGAGCAGCCCGGGCGCGGCGATTATCCCGGCCTGTCGCATCCCGCCGCCGAACAGCTTCCGGACGCGGCGCGCCTCCTCGACGAATTCCTCGCCGCCCGCGAGGATCGAGCCGACCGGCGCGCCGAGCCCCTTCGAGAGGCAGAAGGTGACGCTGTCGACGGGCGCGACGATCTCGCTCGCGTCGACGCCGAGCGCGACCGCGGCGTTGAACACTCGGGCGCCGTCGAGGTGAACCGGCACGTCGGCGTCGCGAGCGACCTCGGCGGCCGCGGCGATCTCCTCGACCGGGACCGCGACACCGCCGCGGTAGTTGTGGGTGTTCTCCAGCGACAGGAGGCCGGTTCCCGGCCGGTGGAGGTCCTCGGTCACGAGCCCCTCGGCGACCGCGTCCGGCGTCGGGACGCAGCGGTCGCCGGCGTCGATCGTCCGGGTCTGCGCGCCCGAGAGCTTCGACGCGCCGGCGAGCTCCCACCGGTAGATGTGCGACTCGCGCTCCAAGAGGAGCTCCTCGCCCGGCTCCGTGTGGACGTGGACGGCGATCTGGTTGGCCATCGTCCCGGAGGGGACGTAGAGCGCGGCCTCGGTCCCGACCGCCTCGGCGGCGCGGCGCTCCAGCTCGTTGACGGTCGGGTCGTCGCGGTACACGTCGTCGCCGACCTCGGCGTCGCGGGCGGCCTCGCGCATCGCGTCCGAGGGCGTCGTGACGGTGTCGGATCGCAGGTCGATGGTGTCCTCGTCGATGTCCATTCGTTAGCAGCGATTCGGCGGCCGGTCTGAAATAGGTCGCGCTCGGGGCCGATTCGCCCGGCTCCCAGCGGCGGAGGCGGCCGTGGCCCGCCGTCCCGTCGATTCCGCGTTCGCTTCCTTCTTAAGCGACGCGGCCGATCCGTGTCGTATGGCAACGGAAGCCGCGGCTGACGACGCGAGCGACGCCCCCGAGGCGTACGAGGCCCTCCTGGACCGCGTTCGACGGTGGAACACGGTCGGGAGCGCCGCCGGCGTGCTCGGGTGGGACCAGCAGGTGATGATGCCCGAGGGGGGCACCCCCGCCCGGTCGAAGGAGCTCTCGACGCTCTCGTCGATCCAGCACGACATGATCACGGACGACGAGACCGGCGAGCTGCTCGCCGAGCTCGACGACGCCGACCTCACCGACGAGCAGTCGGCGGTCGTCCGCGAGGTCCGCCGCGAGTACGAGCGCGCCGACGCGGTCCCGGTCGAGCTGGTCGAGGAGATCTCCGAGACCGGCTCCGAGGCGCTGCAGGCGTGGGAGGAGGCGAAGGCCGAGGACGACTTCGATGAGTTCGCCCCCTATCTGGAGAAGCACGTCGAGCTCAAGCGGGAGTACGCCGAGCACATCGACCCCGACCGCGACCCCTACGAGGTCCTCTTCGAGGAGTACGAGCCGTGCCTCTCGATCGACCGCGCCGAGGCCATCTTAGCGGAGCTCCGTGAGACGCTCGTCCCCATGATCGACGCGATTCGCGAGTCGGACGCCGACCTCGCGGTCGACACCTTCGAGGGCACCTTCCCCGAGGGCGAGCAGGAGGAACTCGCCCGCGAGGCGCTCGAACTCGTGGGCTACGACTTCGACCGCGGCCGGCTCGACGTCTCCTCGCACCCGTTCACCGCCGGGAACCAGTTCGACTGCCGGGTGACGACCCGGTTCGACGAGTCCGACCCGCTCGGTGCGATCGGCTCGACGATCCACGAGTACGGCCACGCGCAGTACAACCTCGGACTCCCGCAGGAGGAGTGGGCGACCCCGCTCGGGGAGTCGCGCGACCTCTCGGTCCACGAGTCGCAGTCGCGGCTCTGGGAGAACCACGTCGGGCGGAGCCGGTCGTTCTGGGAGCTGTTCCTGCCGCGGTTTAAAGAGCAGTTCCCCCAGACCGAGGACGCGACCGTCGAGGACGCCTACGAGGCGTTCAACCAGGTCCACGAGGACAACTTCATCCGCGTCGAGGCGGACGAGCTCACCTACCACCTTCACATCATCGTGCGATTCGAGATCGAGCGCGACCTGGTCCGCGGCGACCTCGCGGTCGAGGACGTGCCGGAGGTCTGGAACGACAAGTACGAGGAGTACCTCGGGATCCGCCCCGAGACCGACAGCGAGGGCTGCCTCCAGGACATCCACTGGAGCCACGGCAACTTCGGCTACTTCCCCACCTACTCGCTCGGCTCGGTGATGGCCGCGCAGCTGTTCGAGGCCGCCGAGAGCGAGATCGACGACCTCGACGCGAAGATCGCCGACGGCGACTTCGACGACCTCCAGGCGTGGCTCGGCGAGAACGTCCACCGGCACGGCTCCCGCTACGAGACGAACGAGCTGGTCAAGCGGGCGACCGGCGAGGACTTCTCCGCGGACGCCTTCACCGACTACGTCGAGGAGAAGTACGGCGAGCTGTACGGGATCTAGCTCGCACACCTCGCAGTCGGGGTTTTTACCGATACGCCGCGATGTGCAGCGCATGGTCGGCCAGGTGTCTCCGCCGAAATGGGCGACAGACGTCTTCTCGGCGTACGATCAGGTGTTTTCGGAGCTGTTCTGGTTTCTCGTGGGGTTCGGGGTCATCTATCTCGTCGGCCAGACGTTTCTCGTCCCCGTTCTCACCCGCGTCATCAGAACGCGTAACCGGAACAACCCCACGATCGAGACGGCGGCGAAGACGTATCTCCGGGTGCTCCTGATCGGATTCGCGACCCTCACGGGCATCATCGCCGCCGGCTACGGACGGGTGCTCTCCGAGTCGGCGGTCATCATCGCGGCGCTCACGTTCGCGCTCGGGATCGCCGGTCAGCAGGTGTTCGGGTCGCTCATCAGCGGGATGTTTCTGGTCGCCGACCCGGATTTCAACGTCGGCGACTGGATCGAGTGGTCGGGCGGGAGCGGCACGGTCGAAGCGGTCGACTTCCGCGTCACCCGGGTCCGGACGCCTGACAACGAGACCGTCTCGATCCCCAACACCGAACTCACGACCAACGCCATCACCCGGCCCTACGGTCGGAACACGTATCGAATCACGGAACAGGTGTACGTCGCCTACGACGAGGACGCCGAGCGGGCCCTGCTGACGGTACAGCAGATCGCCGCGACTCTCGATCCGGTTCTCGGTGACCCGGCGCCGAACACCCGCCTCGTCGAACTCGGCGAGAACGCGATCACGATACAGGCGGAGTTCTGGATCGACGATCCGAGAAATCGGAGTATGCCGACGATCCGCTCTGACTTCCGTCGGCTAGTGAAACGGCGCTTCGACGAGGAGGGGATCACGCTCGCACCCCCGTCTGCGCAGTTACTCTCGGGGGAAGTGACCGTGACGGAGCGTCCGACCGAGCCGGCCGCCTCGAGCAGCGAGTGAAAGCGAACGCGGCGGGTCCGGCGGACGGGCGCGCGCCCCTACGACGGAACGTATCGCGGGTCGGTTCGGACGCGAAAGCGACGACGCATACTCACACTCCCAGCCGGAACCCGGTCATCAGGACGATGATCCCGAGCATCGTCGCGGCCTCGAACAGGCCGACCACGAGGTTCTTCTTCTCGATCGCTTCGAGCCGCGAGGCGTCCGGGTCCGACGAGAGCGTCTCGTAGTAGGCGCTGAGCTGGAGCCGGTGCGGGACCGCGAGGCCGAACGCGAACAGCCCCCACCCGAGCGCGAGCGCGAGCCCCGACCACGTCCCGGCGAACCCGTACCCCAGCCCGAGGCCGGGCGTCAGCAGGACGGTCCCCGAGACGACGGTCGTGAGCGAGAAGCCGACGAGGAAGAAGACGGCCTTCGGAACGAGCGTCGTCGTCACCGCGGCCGACGCCTCCTCGCCGAGCCCTCCGAGCGTCGGGCCGATGATCGCCGGGAAGATCAGGGCGAAGCCGAACCACACCGCCCCGGCGACGACGTGCGTATAAAAGAGGAGCTCCGTGCTCGAGAGGAGGAGGCTCGCGCCGAAAAAGGCCAGCGGGACGAGGAGGCTCCCCGCCGCGAACGCCGGATTCGCGGCGTTCGCGAGGTGTTGTACGCGATCCACTACGGTACCGTCCGTCACGCGGCTATGCTCGTGACTCACAGCCATGGACCGATGAACGGTAAGACGTTTGGTAATAGTAACGGTCGGGGCAGTCCTCTGACAGAAAGGCGGCTCTGAGACCGACCGGATCGGACGTGTCGTGCTTCGAGCAGGTCTCGCGACTCGCTGGTCGAGGGCCGGCTCGTTCGTAGTGGCCTCGCGTTCGCTCGGCCACTCGGCTCGCGGGCCTGCGGCCCGCTCGCGTACGAGACCTCGCTCCGCTCGGTCTCGCTACTTCTCGATGATGCTCTCCTCCACCGCCTCGCCGAAGTGCCGCGCCACGTCCTCGTAGTAGACGAGCGCCTCGTCGCCCTCCTCGAGGTCCGTGACCGCCTTCTTGCCGTCCGCGGTCGCGACCTTGACGGTCTCGGCGTTCTGGATCAGGGTCTCGACGCGGTCGACGCCCTCTTCCGTCTCTATCTCGGCCTGAATCCGGAACATCGGCCGCTTCTCGATCTTCACGCGGCCGACGATCGCCTCGCGGGTGTGGCCCGCGGTGTCGACGACCTGCACCTCGTCGCCGCTGGACAGTTCCGCGAGGTAGTTGGTGCCGCCCTCGGCGTTCCGGACGTACGCGTGGACGGCCCCGGCGTTCACGCGGAAGGGGCGCGACTCGACGTACGGCGACTCCGCGGTCTCGGCGTGGACGAAGAACAGCCCCCGCGACATCGACCCCACGAGCATCCCCTCGTCGTCGTCCATCAGCGAGCCGGTATCGATGCAGACGCGGTCGGCCATCCCGGTGCGCTCGACCGCGGTGACCTCGGCGTGTCTGAGGTCCAGCGTCTCGCGGTCGGCCGCGTCGCGGGCGTCGACCGCGCCCCGGATCTCGTCCGGCTCGTCGGAGTCGAGGAGCACGCCGTCGGCGCCGATCTCCAGCGTCTCGAAGGCGGTCCGCGCCTCGGCGGCGGTCGTCGCGCCGGCGACGAGGTGCGTCTCCTCGCCGACCCGCGCGATCAGGTTCTCCAGCGGGATGATCGACCAGTCCTCGCCGACGACGATCGTGTACTCGGCGTCGTTCGCCGCCTCCTCGGCGAACCGCTCGTAGTCGGTCCCGAGCACGCGGACGTACACGCCCTGCGCGCGGTCGTCTCGCCGGCGGACCGTCGTGAGGTCCGCGGAGCCGGAGAAGTCGTCGGGGAGGTCGATCGTCCCGTCGCCCTCGCCGCCCTTGCCGACGAAGTAGGCGTCGGCTTCGGCGTCGCTCTCGGCGTCGTCGATGACGTCTGCCTCGGAGCGGAACGCCGCGACCGAGACGTCGCCGAGCTCGCGGACGCGCCCCACGTCGGCCTCGTCGACGAGCACCCAGTCCGCGCCGGCCTCGATGGCGGTCGTGATCCGTCGCTTGCGCGCCTCCCAGTCGCCGACGCTCCCGTCGGCCTTCACCCAGACCGTGCGTGTCATTACCGGAACCTCACGGCGGGCGGGCTTGAAAACTGCGGAAGGGTCGCGCGTTGCGAGCGGCGGCGCCGGGGGAGCGTCCGCCGATGGCGGCGGTGCGACGGGACCGGCCGCCGTTGGCGACGCAACGACCCGGAGACGACAAAGCACTTATCACTAAGCTCGTATCGTAGGACGTACATCTCCGAATGACGACACCACGCCGGCGGCCCTCGAACGCGGGGTCCCGATACGCCGCTGCGCGCGAGGCCCTCCGGGAGCGCGCCGCGCCGCACCTCGGGATCGATCCGCGAGCGCTGGGCGCGTTCCGGATCGGGCTGGCCCTCCTGCTGCTCGGTGACCTGCTCGTCTACCGGCTCCCGGTGGTGGGCGCGTTCTACACCGACGACGGCGTCCTGCCGCGCTCGACGCTCGCCGAGCTGTACCCGTTCTTGGAGACCGTCTCGATCCACGCGGTGTCCGGCTCGGCGTGGGTCCAAACGGGGCTCCTCGCGCTCGGCGCGTGCGCCGCCGCCTGCCTGCTCGTCGGCTACCGAACGCGAGCGTCGACGGGCCTCTCCCTCGTCCTGCTCGCGTCGCTTTACGCTCGCAACCCGTTCGTGATCAACGGCGGGAACACGATTCTGCTGATGCTCCTCTTTTTAAGCCTCTTTCTTCCGCTCGACGCCCGCTGGTCGCTCGGTGCCGGCCGGTCGAGCGACCCCGGTTACCGCGACGACGCCGATGGAGGCGCGACTGACGGGGGCGAGAGCGGCGTCGGTCGGCGGGTCTGTTCGCTCGGAACCGCCGTCACCCTCCTGACGCTCGTCTCGATCTACGCGGCCAACGTGGTCTCCAAGGTCCGGAGCGACGCGTGGATGTCGGGCGTCGCGGTCCCGCGGATCTTCCAGATAGAGGAGTTCGTCGTGCTGTTCGGCCCGTTCGTCTCGGACCACACCGCGGTCCTCGCGGCCATAAACTGGCTCTGGATCGCGCTCCTCTCGGCGTCCGTGCTGCTGGTCGCCGCCACCGGGTGGCTGCGAGCCGGCGTGGCCCTCGCGTTCGTCTCCGCGCACCTCAGCATGGCCGCGACGATGCGGCTCGGCGTGTTCCCGTTCGTCATGATCTCGGTCCTGCTCCTCTTCCTCCCGCCGAGGGTCTGGGACGCCGTCGAGGCGCTCGCGTCGAGCCTCCCCGGGTCGTCTCGGCTCCCAGATCGGGCGTACCGAAGCGACGGCGGAAGCCCGACCGAGGCGGCGTCTCCGGTCACGTCGCGGGCGCGTCGCGGGATCCGCGTCGCGGCCGCCGTCCTGCTCGTTGGCGTCTTCGTCGCGCTCGTGGTCTGGCAGGCCGCGGGGGTCGGGCTCGTCGACATGCCGGCGTCGGAGTCGGCCGGCGAACTCTCGGAGGTGAGCTGGTCGTTCTTCGCGCCGAACCCGCCGGACACCTCCAGCTGGTACGTCGTCCGAGCGACGCTCGACTCCGGCGAGACCGTCGACGCGCTCGACGGGGGTCCGGTCGCGTTCGACCGGCCGCCGGACGCGGCGGACACGTACCCGACGACCCTCTGGCACCAGTTCGGGCACAGAGTGCGGTACGCCGGCGAGACGCAGTACCGCCCGGTTGCGGCGTACGTCTGTGAACGGGCGGACCCCGACGTGGAGTCCGTGACCGTCTTCCACGTCGAGCAGGAGGTCGGTCCGAACGGACCGGTGGGAGAGCCGGAGCCCCAAGAGCGGATCAGCGCCGCCTGCTGACGCCTCGAGCGTTGTTACGCCTCGGGCGTCGCCACGCCGCGAGAGTCGCTACGCCTCGATGAACCCGCCCGCGCGGAGCGCCTCGTCGACGTCGGCGTCGTCGTGGACGATCGCCGAGACGGCGCGGGCGATCCCCTCGGGGTCCTCGTGCTGGAAGATCGACCGGCCCATCGACACGCCGGCCGCGTCGCCGTCCATCGCGCCGCGGACCATCTCCACCGTCTCGCGGTCGGTGCCCTTCGAGCCGCCGGCGATGACGACCGGGAGCCGCGTCGACTCCGTGACGCGGGCGAACGAGTCGCCGTCGCCGGAGTAGCCGGTCTTCACCACGTCGGCGCCGAGCTCCTCGGCGAGCCGGACGGCGTGCCCGAGCGACTCGGGGTCGGTCTCGTCGACGCCCTCGCCGCGCGCGTACGCCATCGCGAGCACCGGCAGGCCGAGGCGCTCGGCGTCGGCGGTCAGCTCCGCCAGCTCCTCGATCTGGTCCGGCTCGTGCTCCGAGCCGACGTTGATGTGGAACGAGACCGCGTCGGCGCCCGCGCGAACCGCATCGTCGACGGTTCCGGTGACGCGCTTGTCGCTCTCGTCCGGGCCGATCGTCGTCGACCCGTTGAGGTGGACGATGTAGCCCGCGTCGTTCTTGTTCGGATGGACGCGGGGGGCGACGCCGCGCTGCGTGAGGACCGCGTCCGCGCCGCCGCGCGTGACGCCGTCGATCGTCGACTCGATGTCGACGAGCCCGTCGACGGCGCCCATCGTGATCCCGTGGTCCATCGGGACGATGAGGTACCGGTCGTTCGTGGAGATGCGATCGAGTCGTGCCGAGTGTCCTGCTGTCATGGTGGGTTCGGTCGTTGTGTGAGAGTGTGGCAATCGCAGGTAAGTGGGTTTCGTTCGGGGACGTATTGGCTCGAAACGGCGGTCACCGCGACTCGGCCGCGCCGACGCGGGCGGCGTAGCCCCGTTCGGCGCCCGCCTTCAGCTCCCGCGAGAGCGCCTCCAGGCGGTCGGCGACCTCGTCGGTCGGGCGGTCGTTCTCGACGCCGTCGGCGACGATGTCGACCAGCGCCGAGCCGACGATGACCCCGTCGGCGCCGCCGGCGACGATGCGCTCGGCGTGCTCGCCGGCCGAGATACCGAACCCGACGGCCTTCGGCACGTCGTACTCGGCGAGTCGGTCTAAGCTCTCGGTGGTCTGGTCGGAGACGTCGTCGCGCGCGCCGGTCGTCCCGAGCCGCGCCTGCACGTAGACGTACCCCGACACCCGGCTCATGATCCGGTCGAGCCGGTCGCCGACCGTGGTCGGCGCGACGATGAAGACCAGATCGAGGCCGAACTCGTCGCACGCCTCCCGCAGCGGGTCGGCCTCCTCGGCCGGGAGGTCGGGGACGACGAGCCCCTCGATGCCGGCCGCGGCGGCGCGCTCGACGAAGGGACGGGGACCGGCCTCTTTTCCATACTGATAAATCAAGTTGTAGTACGTCATGCAGACGAGCGGCGCCTCGACCTCCAGCTCTTCGGCGAACGCGAAGAACTGGTCCGGCGTCATCCCGGCATCGAGCGAGCGCACGAGGGCCCCCTGAATCGTCGGCCCCTCGGCGATCGGCTCCGAGAACGGGAGCCCGAGCTCGATCACGTCGGCGCCGCCGCGGTCGAGCGCGCGGACGTACTCCAGCGACGACTCGTAGTCCGGGTCGCCGACGGCGAGGTACGGGACGTACGCGGGGCCGTCGGCGAACGCCTCGGCTATCGCGGCCGAGTTACCCGCCTCCGGCTTCGCCGCCGACTCCGGAGTCCGCTCCGCCATTTAAATACCCCCCGTGAACATCGACATGTCGGGCGCCTCGTCGATGTCGCGCTTGTCGGTCTCCTCGATGGCGGCGTCGAGGTCCTTGTCGCCGCGTCCGGAGACGTTCACGACGACACGCTCGCCGAGCTCCTCGTGATGCTCCTCGAGGAAGCCGAACGCGTGCGCCGTCTCCAGCGCGGGGATGATCCCCTCCGTGTGCGAGAGCCGGTGGAACCCCTCCAGCGCGGCGTCGTCGTCGACGGCGACGGGGTTCACGCGCCCCTCGTCGACGAGGTACGCGAGCTCCGGGCCGACGCCGGCGTAGTCGAGCCCGGAGGAGATGGAGTGGCTCTCCATGATCTGGCCGTCGGAGTCCTGCAGGAGCTTCGTGCGCGCCCCGTGGAGCACGCCCTCCTCGCCGGTGTACAGCGACGCGGAGTTGGGGGCGACGCCGGCCTCCTCGTCGACCTCCAGCGTCGACCCGCCGGCCTCGACCGCGTGGAGCGCGACTTCCTCGTCGTCGACGAACGCCGCGAACGACCCCATCGTGTTCGAGCCGCCCCCCGCGCAGGCGACCACGTCGGTCGGGAGCGCGCCCGTCTTCTCGATCGTCTGCTCGCGCGCCTCCTCGGAGATGACCGCCTGGAAGTCGCGGACCATCACCGGGAACGGGTGCGGGCCGACGATCGACCCGATGACGTAGTGGGTGTTCTCGACGGTGGTCGCCCAGTCGCGCATCGTCTCCGAGATGGCCTCCTTCAGGGTGCCCCGCCCCGCGGTCACCGGATTCACCTCGGCGCCGTTGAGCTTCATCCGGAAGACGTTCGGACGCTGGCGGTTGATGTCGCGCTCGCCCATGTAGATCTCGCAGGGCATGTCGAGGTGGGCGGCCGCCATCGCGGTCGCGGTGCCGTGCTGTCCGGCGCCGGTCTCGGCGATGATCCGCTCTTTGCCCATGTACTTCGCGAGCAGGACCTGTCCGAGCGCGTTGTTCAGCTTGTGCGCGCCGCCGTGGAGCAGGTCCTCACGCTTGAGGAAGACGTCCCGGTCGTAGCGCTCCGAGAGCCGGTCGGCCCGCTGGAGCGGGATGGGGCGGCCGCCGAAGTCGGCGAGCCGCTCGCGGAACTCGTCCATGAAGCCGTCCTCGTTCTCGAGGACGTACCGCTCGTAGGCGTCGGTCAGCTCCTCGATCGCCGGCATCAACGCCTCGGGGACGTACTGGCCGCCGTAGCGGCCGAACTTCCCGTCCTCGCGGCCGCGCTCGCGGCCGGGGCGTCGCGACAGCTCCGCCCGCGTTGCTCCCGCGCCGGTCGTCTCGCTCGTGGTGGATCCGGTTTCGCTCATGTGGGTGTCTCCGTGGTGTCTCGGTGGTCCTCGTCGCCCGCGACCGCGTCGTCCTCGTCGACGTCCGCCTCCGCCCGCGTCAGCGCCCGCGTGTTCGCCTCGACGTCGCCGTCCATGATCGCGCTACCGACGAGCAGCGCGTCGGCGCCGGCCGCCCGCATCCGGCGGACGTCGCCCGGCGAGCCGATCCCGCTCTCGGCGATCAGGGTCACCTCGTCGGGGACGTGGGGCGCCACGGACTCGAATGTTCCGAGGTCGACGACCAACTCTGCCAGGTCGCGGTTGTTCACGCCGATCGTCGTCGCCCCGGCGTCGAGCGCGGCGTCCAGCTCCTCGCGGTCGTGGACCTCGACGAGGACCTGGAACCCGCGCTCGCGGGCGGCGGAAAGCAAGTCCGGGAGGTCGTCCCCGACGAACCGCGCGATCAGCAGGACGACGTCGCTCTCGACGGCGTCGAGCTGCGACTCGGCGACGACGAAGTCCTTGCGGAGGACCGGCACGTCGACGGCCGCCCTGACGCGATCCAGCACCTCGACGCTCCCGCCGAAGTGCTCCGGCTCGGTGAGCACCGAGAGCGCCGCGGCGCCGCCGGCGACCATCCCCTCGGCGAGCGCGACGGGGTCGTCCTCGCGGGTCCCGTCCGTGGTCGGGCTCGTCGGCTTGACCTCGGCGACGACGGGCACGCGCCCGTCGGCCTCGGCCCGGTCGAACGCGGCGCGCAGGTCGCGCGGGTCGACGTCGACGCGGTCGGTGCTGCCCTCGGCCGCCCGGTCGCGGGCCGCCGACAGTATCGACCTGACCGCGGGGGCCAGCTCGGTTGCATCCTCCATTACTGTACACTAATGCACGTATCTGTTCATAAGGCTTGCGGGCGCGAGCACGTTCGGGGACGCGGCGGGAGGCCGTCGGGCCACGGACGGCCGGCTCCGTCCCCTCGTTTTAATTATTCGGCCCGTCGTATGACGGGTATGAATACGACGGGAACGTCGGGCGTCTTCGCCCGCGAGTTCGAGGTCCTCGACCGCGCGGTGGAGGTCGGCTTCGCCGGCGGGCGGGTCATCTCGGTGTCGTTCCCGGCCGACGTGCCGGCGGACGCGGCGGCGGACCACGAGCTGCTCGACCGGATCGGCGCGTACCTCCGCGGGGAGCGCGACGAATTCGCCGAGGTCCCCGTGGGACTGACGGTGCCGACCGACAGACGGGACGTCCTCGAAGCGCTCCGGACGGTCCCCTACGGCGAGGAGGTGTCCGTGAGCCGCCTCACGCGGCTCGCCGCGCTCGACGCGGACGACCCCGAGGACCTCGAACTGGTGACGAGCGCGCTCGACGAGAACCCGATCCCGATCCTCTTCCCGGACCACCGGGTGCAGGGCGGTCCGTACGCAGCGCCGGGAGACGTGCGGAACGCGCTGCGGCGCGTCGAGGGACTGTAGCTGGGCTGTTCGGACCGCTCGGCGCTCAGAGCGACTCCCGCTGCGACGCCCTCGACTTACTCCGCCGCGCGCTTGCGGCCGTGCTCCTCGATGTTCTCCCAGACGACCGTCATCAGCTCCCCGGTCTTCTCGACGAGGTCGTCGACCGCGCCGTCGCAGCCGGTCGGCGCGCAGCCGAGGTCGCGGATCGCCTTGGTCGCCGACGTGTGGTGGACGTGGACGAGGTCGTCCCCCTCGCGTTCGTACACGATCGTCGTACACGGGAGCATCCCGGCGAGCGTGGGATCGATCTCGATCGCGTCGAACGCGATCTCGGGGTGACACACCACGATGAGGGCGGTCCGCTCGACGTCGTCGTGGCCCAACATCCCCTCGATCATCTGGTCGAGCCGCGTGACCTGCACCGTCTCGAAGTCGGTGAGCTCGTGTTCGATCTGCACGAAGGGGACAGCGTCGTCGAACGGCATGTCGAGGGTCGTGTGGAGCGCCTCGTCTGCCGTCGGCGCCGGCGACCCGCGCTGAGCGTCGCTCATGCGTGCGCCTTCCGCCGCGAATTAAAAACACCCCGTCGGCCCGTCAACGACTGCCGCTACCTCTGACGGAGCGCGGCCCTTGCCGGTCGGGACGGACTTATCGGTCGGACCCGCCTTCCGGTATCCATGATCGAACTCTCGCGGGCGGTTTACGACGACATCGTGTACCACGCGTACGGCGGCGGCGAGGCGGAGATCTGCGGCGTCCTCGCGGGCACCCACGGGACCGACGGGGAGCCGAGCGTCGTCACCGAAGCGTATCAGGCCGAAAACGTCGCCGAAACGCCCCAGATACGCTACCTCATCGACCCCGAGGAGCAGTTCGAACTCATCGAGACGATCGAGGGCGACGGGCTCGACGTGGTCGGCTTCTACCACTCGCACCCGACCGGGCCGACCAACCCGAGCGAGACGGACGCCGCGCGGGCGACCTGGCCCGACCACTCGTACGTGATCTGCGCGCTGGACGGCTACCCGTTCGTCGGCTCGTGGCGCTGGCGGGGCGACGAGGACGGCTTCGAGCAGGAGACCGTCTCGGTGCAGGGCGAGCGATAGAATACTTAAAAAACCGAACGGCTATCGGAAACGCGCCGGTCCGCGCTACTCCTCGTCTCCCTCCGGCGTGGCTTTCGCGCCCTCCGGCATGGCTTCCGCGCCCTCCGCTCCGGACTCCCGACGGTCGCGGACGACGAGAACCGGCCCCACAGAGGCGGCGGCCACCCGCTCGCTCTCGTCGCCGAACACGAACGACCGGAACGAAGGCGCGCGCTCGCCCATCACGACCGCGTCGTGGCCGGGCACCGCGTCGATCAGCGCGTCGAACGGCGAGCCCGCCGCGGCCAACGCCGTGTCGGCGTCGATCCCCGCCTCGCGGAGCCGATCGGCTGCGGTCTCCAGTCGGGCGGCGGCGAGGTCTGCGGCGTCGGAGACGTCGGCGGCAGTGCCGACGTCGTCGCCCTCGCCGGAGGCGGGTCCCTCGGACGCGTCGGCGGCCGCCGCGTCGGCGGGGGCCTGATCCTCGGCCGCGAGGAACAGCGTCACGCCGATATCGCGGCCGCCGACGAGGGCCTCGACGAACGAGAGGACCCGATCGACGTCGACGTCGCCGGAGAGCGACACGAGGACCCGCTCGACGTCGCCGGTCGTCCCGGGGACGGCGAACGCGTCCGCGTCGACCTCGTCGGTCACCCGATCGATCGTCTGCTCGCGGTCGTGCGTGAACACGAGCCGGTGGTCGGCCGCGCCGCCCGCGGCCCGGAAGTCATCGTTGATCGCCTCCAGCGCGGCCGTCGCGCGCTCCTCGAACTGGAGCCGAGCCTGGTCCGGCGGCGTCTGTTCCGGCAGGACGTGATAGCCGAGCACGGTCACGTCGACCGCGCCGAGCAGCGAGATCAGGCCGGACGAGACGCTCTCTCCCTCCAGCACCGCGACGGGTACGAGTACGCGTGTCATTTACAGGGCCCCCTTGAGTGACACGTCTCGGGCGTAGTAGAAATACCATCCGGCCGTCACGGCGATGACGGCGGTCCCGACGAGGATCGAGAGCCGGTCCATGAAGGCGATCAGGCCGAAGCTGGCGAGCGCGCCGACGACGGGGACGACGGGACCGCCCGGCACGACGAAGTCCGGGTCGTACCACTCGGGCCGGTCCCGGCGGATGGCGACGAGCGCGACGCACATCAGCCCGTACATGATGAGGTGCAGGAAAGAGGCGACCTCGGCGAGCAGCTGCACCTGTCCGGTCGCCGCCAGGACGACGACCGGCCCGCCGGCCATGCCGAGCGCCACGTGCGGCGTGCCGTACCGCAGGTTGATCCGGCTCGCCCGGCGCGGGAGGAGCGCGTCCTTCGACACCCCGTAGATCGCCCGCGAGGTGCTGAGGATCGACGCGTTCGCCGACGACATCGTCGCGAGCAGCCCGCCGACGATGATCACGAGCGCCCCGGCGGGACCGAGGAGCACCCGGCCGACCTCGACCATCGCGGTCTCGCCGGCAGAAAGCAGCGCGTCCCGCGTGAAGATGTTGGTCGCGATGAAGATGGTCAGCACGTAGAGGACCGTCACGATGACCACGGATCCCACCATCGCCAGCGGCAGATTCCGTCCGGGGTCCTTCATCTCCCCGGCCACCGTCGCGACCTGCGCGAACCCGAGGTAAGAGGTGAACACGAGCGCGGCGACCGAGAGGATCGGCACGGCCTCCCAGACGTCCGCGGCCTGCCCGGGCGGCGTGTCGACGACGACGAGCCCGAACGCCTCCAACAGGCCGAACCCGAGGAAGACGACCAGCATCGAGAGGAGTAGCGCGACGATGCCGTTCTGGAGCTTCGCGGCGTTCTCGGTGCCGGTGACGTTCAGGACGGTGAACGCGACCCCGGCGACGACGGCGAGGACGGAGACGATCGCTTCCGATCCGGCGCCGACCGTGATCCCGAGCTGCGCGAGCGCATCGAGCGCGTAGTACCCGAGCCCGACGAGGTAGAAGGCGGTCGCGAACACCAGCCCGAGCCACAGCGACAGTCCGATCACCGTGCCCGCGAGCGTCCCGAGCCCCCGAGAGATGAAGTAGTAGCCGCCGCCGCTCCGCGGCATCGCCGTCGCCAGCTCCGAAGTCGGGAGCGCGACGAGGAGGGCGATCACCCCGCCGACCGCGAACGAGGCGGACGCCGCGGTCCCGATCTCCCCGCCGGCGAGGCCGGGGAAGACGAAGATCCCGGCGCCGATCATCGTCCCGATCCCGATCGCGAGACCGCCCGTCAGGCCGATGGTGCGCTCGAGCTCGGCGTCCCCGGCGATCGTCGCCTCGTCGGTCTCGACGACGGTCTCCGCGACCGGCGCGTCGCCGTCGAGGTTCCGACCGCTCGGCTCGTCGGTCATGTGCCGCCGGTACGGACAGCCGTCTGATAAGTGTGTGCTGCGGGGAACGGCGCGCCGTCGCGTCGGGTCAGTCGTCGGCTTCGATCTCGGGCTCGTCGCCGCCGGCGTCGATGGCGCAGGAAGCGCTGTAGTCAACGTCGTGAACCGACTCGATGGCGGGGTCGTCGCCGCACACCGGACAGTCGTCCTGCTTGGGGATGTCGACCTTGTCGAACTCCATCTCGAGCGCGTCGAAGAACAGCATCGAGCCGTCGAGCGACTCGCCCTCGCCGATGATGTGTTTGACCGTCTCGGTCGCCTGCAGGCAGCCGACGGTCCCGGGGAGGACGCCGAGGACGCCGGCGGTCGCGCAGTTCGGGACCATCCCGGCCGGCGGCGCCTCGGGGAACAGACAGCGGTAACACGGCGAGTCGTCGCCGCCCGCGAACGTCGTCACCTGCCCCTCGAACTTGAAGATGGAGCCGTGCGAGAAGGGGATCCCGGCGAGCGTGCAGGCGTCGTTGACCAGGTACCGCGTCGCGAAGTTGTCGGTGCCGTCGACGACGAAGTCGTAGCCGGAGATCAGGTCCTCGATGTTGTCGGCGCGCACGCGCAGCTCGTGTTTCCGGACGTCGATGTCGGGGTTGAGCCCCTCGACGAAGTCGGCGGCGGAGTCGACCTTCTTGCGGCCGACGTCGTCGTTCCCGTGGATCACCTGTCGCTGGAGGTTCGACAGCTCCACCTCGTCGTCGTCGGCGATGCCGAGCGTGCCCACGCCGGCGGCGGCGAGGTACTGGATGATCGGCGCGCCGAGGCCGCCGGCGCCGAGTACGAGCACCTCGGCGTCGAGCAGGGCCTTCTGGCCCTCGGGGCCGACGTCGTCCATGATGATGTGTCTGGAGTAGCGGTCGAGCTGCGTCGGGTCGAGATCGAGGTCGCTCATTCGTCGCCCTTTGTGACTACGAACGCATAAGCCGGCCGCCCACCGGCGCGTACTGCCGCCATCTCGGAGGTGCGTTTCGCCCGCACGACCGGGTAGACGCCGGAAAATGGTGACGATCGGCTCACCGCGACCGCGACGATCACCGTATCGCGACCCCCGCGGTCGGCCCACCGCGGGATCGGTCTCGGCCGCGCGGAGTCGACTCGCCGGTCGCACTCAGGAGCGCGGAGTCGGACCGCCGGCCGTACGAGACCGGGGCCGACGTTGCCGTCGGCGGGCCCCTTTTTGAGCTGGGACGCGAACGCCGGGTATGGCTACGATCAAGCTGCCGGCCGTCCTCGTCGGCGGGTCCGCGACCTCGGAGGTAGAGGTCGAGGGCGACACCGTCCGCGAACTGTTCGACAACCACGCCGACGAGCACGGGTCGGAGCTCCGGGACAGCGTGCTCGAAGACGGCGAGATCAAGGAGTTCATCAACGTCTACGTCGAGGGGACGCCCGTCGACGGCGTCGACGCCGAGGTCCCGGCCGACGCGCAGGTCCGCGTCATTCCGGCCGCGAGCGGCGGCCGATAACCGGTCACGTTTCGTCCGACTCCGCCGGATGCGGTTTATAAGTAGTCTTCCCAGAGCGGGATGTCCGCGTACTTGTCGCCGCGGTCGCACAGCATGAACACGACGACGTCGTCGTCCGCGAGCTCGCCCGCCGCGTCGAGGTTCGCCACCACGGCCGCGCCGCCGCCCGCCGAGGTGCCCACGACGAACTGGTCGTCGACCCGGAGGTGCTCGCGGACCGTCGCCTCGTCGTGCTGGCCGGGGTCGGCGATCGGCACCGGCTCGTCTAGGTAGCGCTCGCGGAGCGCCCGGGCGTGGTCGTACGCATCCGAGGTGGTGACGTACTCCGTCCGGTCGAGCACCGACTCGTCGTACGTCTCGGGGTGGTAGTGGTCGCCCGACTTGAGGTATTTCAGGCCGTCGATGGCGTGGAGCTGCTCGTCGGGCTCGAATCCCACGACCTCCACCGCGCCGTCGCTCAGGTCGGTCAGCCCGCGGCCCGTTCCGGTGATCGTCCCGCCGGTGCCGACGCCCGCGACGAAGTGGGTCACGTCGCCGTCGGTCGCCTCGTAGATCTCCCGGGCGGTCGTCCGCTCGTGGGTGCCGGGGTTGTCCGGGTTCTCGTACTGGTTTGGGCGGAAGTACGCCTCGGGGTCGGCGGCGATGATCTCCTCGCAGCGCTCGATCACGGCGTCGTAGCCGAGATTGGCGTCGACGAAGTGGATTTCCGCGCCCGCGTCCCGGACCGCCTCCACCTTACCGCCCGCGGCGTTGTCGGGCATAACGATCTCGACGTCGTAGCCGCGCGCGGCGGCGAGTCGCGCCACCTCGCTGCCGGTGTTGCCCGAGGTCGGCTCGATGACGGTGACGCCGGGCTCGAGCTCGCCGCGCTCCTCGGTGCCGTCTAACATTCCCTTCGCGATCCGGGACTTGATCGAGCCGCCGCCGTGCGGGGCGTCGCAGAGGTTGAACCACTCCGCCTTCGCGTACACGTCCGTGTCGGCCTCGAGGCCGAGGTCGAGTTCCACGAGGGGCGTCTCGAAGATCGTCGACTCGTCGACGACGTACTCGCTCATGGGTCTCGTAGATCGCTCCCTAATAAGAGTCCGACGGAAACGGCGCTCTCGACGCCTATCGCGGTCATGCGCCGCGATCGCCCGTCAGAGATACGGGAGAAGCCTGCCGGTCACGAAAGGGGTTACGGGGCTGGAGGTCTACACGTGGCCATGAGTCAACCATCGTGGGACGACGTCGTCGAGACGCCCGACGAGCTCGACGACGAGAGCGCCGAGGCGCTCTTGGAGGACGCGACCGAGGTACAGGACATGACCGGCGAGGTCTGCCCGTACCCGCAGGTCGAGGCGAAGAAGGCCATCGCGGGGCTCGCCCCCGGCGACGTGCTCGTCCAGAAGACGGACCACGTCCCGAGCACGGAGAACGTGCCGAAGGCGGTCGGCGACGACGCGACCGCGAAGGTGTGGAAGTCCGGCGACGGCCGCTACCGCATCTTCATGCGGAAGGAGTAACCATGGTCGAGGAACTCACCCCCGAGGAAGTCAACGAGCGCGTCCAGGAGGGCGACGTCCGCGTCATCGACACGCGACCGCCCGAGCAGTTCGAGGAAGGTCACATCCCCGGCGCGATCAACGTGCCGCTGGGCGACCTCCCGTCGATGGTCCCGGACATCGAGTGGGACGACACCGACGTCGTCTGCGCCTGTCCGATCGGCCAGTCGTCGAAGCAGGCCGCGATGCTGATCAGCAGCTACGAGGGCGTCGAGGACGACGTCGTCGTCGCCAGCATGGCCGGCGGCTACGAGGAGTGGGACTTCGAGCTGGAGACCGGCGCGGCGGCAGACGCCTGAGCGGGCAGTCTGGTTTTCCGGGTTCTTTCCGTAGAGTTTCAGATCCGAGTAGCGTCGCGGCTGAGAGACGTTTGCGGCGATTTAGGCCCGATACCCGCGATGGCGCGTGCCGACGAGCGCCCGCAGGGCGCGAGTCGCACGCGCGAGGGAGTCGGCCGACCGGAGCGAAGCGGAGGGAGGCCGACGAGGCTGGGGAGGCGTGAGGTGCTGTGCGGTGCCTTGCGGGGCGGGACTCAAAGGGGCAGCCGCGAGGACGAAGGCGCGTGACGCAAGGACCGCAGGAACGAGTGAAACGAGTGACGAGGACCGCAGCGAGCGCACCGAGTCCTCGCGGCTGGGGCTTTGGAGGTGTGCGCCATCGAGTAGCAGTCACCCGTGTATCGCCGAGCGGCTGGGGTTTTGGAAGTGAACGGCGTCGATTTGTGGGAAGTTATTCCGTTGAAAAAAGGCCTTTCACCGCATCGTTCGACGAACTAGAACCCGACCGATACACCTGATTAAATCGCGCAGCCGACCTCGCGGTACATGTAGTGGGTCATCACGTAGACGCCGAGGATGATCCCCGCGCCGGCGAGGAAGGAGTGCACCGAGAGCAGCGCGACCCCCGAGAAGAGGTTCGCGATGTTGCAGCCGGCGGCGAGCCGCGAGCCGACGCCCATCAGGAGCCCGCCCGCGGCGTAATTCGGGACCCGGTTCAGCTTCGGCTTGCGGATCCGGAAGTCGCCGGAGGCGTACGCGGCGATGAAGGAGCCGACGATGAGCGACGCGATCATCACCATGTCGATGGTCAGCGAGATGTTCCCGTCGCGGAACAGGATCGAGCCCCAGTACTCGACGCTCGCGACGTCGAACCCGGCCCCCGCCAACAGGTAGCCGGCCCAGCGCGCCTCGCTGCCGGTGATCGCCCAGTGACCGTGCACGTAGAACCAGAGGCTCGCGACGAGCGCCATCGCGACGCCCGCGGTCCGCGCGTCCCACGAGTCGCGGAGCCGGACCGTCAACGGCCGGTCGTCGTCGCGGAGCGCGCGGACGTACTCCACGGTGCCGTCGGCGATACCGCGTAGCCCGACCGAGACGGCCGAGAGCGTCCGCGAGGCGCCGAGCGCGGCCTGCGCGCGCGTGTCGGCCCCCACGCCGCTCCCGCCGGAGGGGTCGTCGGGGAGCCGGCTCCGTCCCTTGACGAACGCGTACGCGAGTGTCCCAAGCGCGACGGCGCCGGCCCCGGTGACCGCCGGCGAGAACGGCAGGGAGAGGTACAGCGTCCGCCCCTCGAACGGGTTCAGCGTCTGGAAGTAGTACGTCTCCGCGACGGGGAACGCGAACGCGAAGAGGACGTAGCCGACGAACATGAAGAGGAGGACGAGCCAGAACTGGAGGTACCCCTGCCCGGCGCGATACAGCGTTCCGGAGGCGCACCCGCCCGCGAGCGTCATCCCGAGCCCGAAGACGAAGCCGCCGAACAGCGACCCGAGCCCCCACGCGGGCGTCCAGAAGCCGCGGAAGTAGCCGAACGTCGCCTGCACGCTCCAGAAGACGGTCATCACCGCGATCCCGGCGAGAAGCCCCTTCAGCACCCGGGTGTCTTTGAACGCGACGAAGTCCCGGAAGGCGCTGACGAAGCAGAACCGCGCCTTCTGTAGCAACACCCCGAACGAGAGCCCGACCGCGACGGAGATCCCGACGTAAGCGACGGGCGATAGCATCATTAGCGGTGCGGAGTGTTCCCGCACTTAAAACGTCGCTGAAGACGGTAACGGTACGCGTCAGTCCGAGAAAGGGGCAACAATTACGCCTATGTCACACCCGGGGCAACGAAGCGCGCGTTCGGGAGCCCTTTAGGCGCGAGACGCGTCGTACGGGTATGAGCGACGACTGCGGATGCGGCACGAACGACGCGACGGCGCGCCCCGCTGACGGCGGGACGACGCCGTCATCGACCGGGTCGGAGCCGCGCCCGGCGAAGGGGAGCGAACTGGCGAACGACGACCGCCGCAACCCCTTCGCGGACGGGATCGACCGACGCCGACTGCTACAGGCCTCCGGCGCCGTCGGCGCGACGACGGCGCTGGCCGGCTGTGCGGGCGGCGACGGCGGCGACGGCGACGAGCCCGCGCCGACGATGTTCGTCTTCAACAACGGGGACCGGACGCTGAGCGTCATCGACGCGGAGAGCGACGAGCTGCTCACGACCGCGTTCCTCGGGACGACCGCCTCCTTCCCGGCCAACCAGTACGCCACCGGCATCGACGACGAGCACGACGTGCTCTGGCTGAACGTCTCCGGCGGCGTCCGGGCGTTCGACCAGCGCACCCTCGAAGAGCTCGCCTTCGTCGAGACGGGGTACGGCCCGAACTACCCGAACGTGACGCCCGACGGCGAGCACCTCCTCATCGCCTCCGGCGGGACGACCGGGATGGCCCCCGAGGGCGACGAGGCCCACGCCATCTTCCGCGTCGACGCGAACCGCGACAGCGACACCTTCGGCGAGGTGACCGACGAGATCGAGACCGGCTACGTCGGCCCCTGCGACATGACGCTCGGCCCGAACGGGGACTACGCCTTCGTCGTCGACGTCGCCGACGAGGCGGTCCGCGTGCTGAGCGTCGACCCGTTCGAGACGGTGACGCGGGTCGACGCCGGCGAGCCGGTCACCGAGGGGAACGTCCTCCCGTTCATGTGCACCGCCTCCTTCGACGGGGAGCTCCTCCTCGTCGAGAACGGCGAGGGGACGCTCGGCGGCGACCCCGAGGTGCCCCGCGAGGGCTCCGAGAGCGTCTGGGACATCTCCGACCCCGAGAACCCGGAAGAGATCGCGAAGGTCACCCGCGATGACGGGCTGCCGGGCGCGCCGATCACGAGCGAGGTCGCCCCGGACAACACGGCCGCGTACCTCTTCATCCCCGGCGAGGGCGTCGGCGTGATAGACCTCGAGGCGAACGAGTACGAGACGACGATCGACGTCGGCGGCAGCAGCATCGCCGGCGCGTGGGGACCGAACCGCGAGAAGCTGTACGTCCCCGTGCAGGACGCGAACCAGGTGGCCGTGATCGAACACGAGAGCCGCGAGGTCGTCGCGACCCTCGAGGCGGGCGAGGCGCCCACTGGCGCGGTCGCCGGATCGGTCCGACCCGAGGAGGACGCGGTGTCGAGCATCCAGGCGTCGCTCGCCTCGCTCGGTATCACCTTCGGCGAGATGGAGGCGTCGTGGTGCATGGACGACCACTGCTACTGCGGATAGATGGCCTCCGATAACACGCCGAGCGACCGGGAAGTCGACGATCCCGACAAGTCGGACTCGGCGTCGACCCGGCGCGGGCTCCTGCGGGCCGCGGCGGGCGCGACGGTCGCCGGCGCGGCGAGCACGGCCGGCTGTCTCGGCGTCACGACGCCGGCGGACGTCGCCGCGCGGAACCAGGTCAGCGGGAACGTCGCCCACTTCGTCGGGCCGAGCTGGCTCGCCGACAACCGCGAGGACGTGGTCGTCCTCGACGCGCGCAACGTCGAACGGTTCCGCAAAGAGCGGATCTACGGCGCTCGGCGCGTGCCGTTCGACGCGATCACGAGTCGGCGGTCGACCGACGCGGGCCTGGTCCCGGACGCCGAGGCGATCGCCGACGCGTTCGCCGAGGTCGGCGTGTCGCCCGACGACGACGTCCTCGTCTACGGCGCGAGCGTCGGGTCGCGGGTGACGCGGACCGCGTTCGCGCTCGCGGCGCTGGGTCACGAGGGCGACATCAAAGCCCTCAACGGCGGCCTCTCTGGGTGGAACGGCCGGCTCGGGACGGGCTCGCGCGACCGGGTCCAGGAGGCCGAGTACGAGCCCGACCCCGCCGAGTCGGCGTGGGTCACCCGAGAGTGGCTCGCCGATCGGGTCGGCACGTTCAACGGCGACGGCCCGGGTCTGGTCGACGTCCGCGTGCCCGAGGCGTACGTCGGCGCGCCCGCCTCCGACGCCCTCAACCCCGACAACGACCGCCACGGCCACCTCCCCGGCGCGATCGGCGTCCACTGGGTCGGCAACGTCGCCGGCCGGCGGATGACCGAACCGGGGCGCCTCGTACAGCTGTACGAGAACCAGGCGGAGCTCGATCGCGCGGGCACCGTGGTCGTCTACGGCGACGATAACGTCGACCCCACGTCGACGTGGCTCACGCTGCGGGCGATCGGGTTCGAGGACGTGCGCGTGTACGACGGCGGGTTCGGCGAGTGGGCGAACGTCGAGGACGACCGCGGCCGGTACCCCGTCGAGACCAAGACCAGCGTCGTCGTCGAGACGGAAGGGAGCGTCGGCGGCGACGACGGCGGCGGCGACTTCTCCTGTACGGGATGACGGGCGGCGGAAGGGCCGAGCGCGACGACGTGGGCGACGCCGGTAGCCCGCCCGCCCGCGTCGTCGCGGTCCCCTGCGAGGGCGACGACGCCCTCGCGCTGTTCGCGCTCGCCGACGGCGATCCGCTCGGCGAGGTCCCGGTCGGGAGCCACCCGGTCCACGCGACGACCTTCGGGGGACGGACCTTCGTCGCGACGATGGGCGACCGGGCGGTCACCGCGGTGGACGCGGACGGCGCCGTCTCGCGCATCGAGACGGGCGTGCTGGGCCCCTCGCACTTCGCGGCCGCGAACGGCGAGCTGTTCGTCTCCTGCACCGCCGGCGACGCGCTCGCCGTCGTTGACCCCGAGACGCTGACCCTCGTCGCCCGCGTGGCGGTCGGCGCGGAGCCCCACGAGGTCGCCGTCGCTCCGGACGGTCGGCGGCTCTACGCCGGGAGCCGCCGAGAGGGCGTCGTCGACGTCGTCGATCCCGCGTCTCACGAGCGGATCGGTGCGGTCGACGTCGGCGCCGACGCCCGCGTGCAGGGCGTCGCGATCGGTCCCGAGGGAGCCCGCGGCTACGCCGTCGACCAGGCGGGCGCCCGCGTCGTCGCCTTCGATCCGGGCGGGGTCGACGAGCCGGGCGGCGCCTCCGAGGAGCCGGTTCTCGGCGCGGCCGCGGTCGGCGCGGACCCGTACGACCTCGTCGTCACCGCCGACCGCGTGTTCGTTCCCGGCCGCGAGGACGGCGTCGTCCACGAGTTCGACCGCGACCTCGGGCTCGCGGCGGTCCACGAGGGGTTCGCCCGTCCCGTCGACCTGTTCCGGATCGGCGGCGAACGCTGGGTGCTCGACGCCGGCGACGACCGGCTCCGGTCGCTCGGGGGGTCGGTCGTCGAGACGCCGGCGCCGGGCCTCGTCGCGACCCGCGTCGAAGACCGACTCGTCGTCTCGCACTACGACGACGACCGGATCTCGCTCGTCGACGTCGCCGAGGGGACGGTCTGGACGGCGGAGACGCCGGCGTACCCCTTCGGCTCGGTCGTCGTCTGAGACCGTTCCGGCGCCTCGGCGGGCGCGGGTCCGCGGGCGACGAGGCGGACGGTTCGCCCCCGTCACAGACAGCGGGGAACGCTGCCGGAGCCCTCGGAGCCATCCCCCGCCTCGTCGTCCCCGCGGTATGAAGGTCGCCTACGTCTTCGCGACGGCCGGACAGACCATCGACTACGTGCTCGGGGACATGATCCTCCCGCAGCTCGAGGCCGGGGCCCACGGCGCCGACGTCGTCGGGATGTTCTTCTTCCACGACAACACCTACGCGCTCCGCGAGGACGACCCGCTGGGCCAGCGGCTCGCCGACGTGGCGGCCGAGCGGGAGATCCTCCTCATGCTGTGCGACCAGTGCGCGACCCGCCGGGGGCTCGCCGAGTTCGACCACACCGACGAGCACGGGCGCGACCACTACGAGCCGACGAACACCGTCGAGGGCGCGACGGTGGGCTGCTTCCCCGACCTCTACGCGGCGCTCGGCGAGGTCGGCGTCGACCACGTGATCACGCTGTGAGCGGGAGCTGTCGCGGCCCGAAACGCGCCGCTTAAATCTCGAAGTCGGGCGTGTCGAACGCGCCCTCGTCGTCGTCGACGTCGTACCCCTCGATCGCGGTGAGCGCGACGTCGAGCGTCGTCTCCACGTCCCACCGCCCCGTGTTGATCGCGAGGTCGTAGATCGAGCGGTCGGACAGGTCGATCCCGTAGTACGACTGGTAGCGCTTCTCTTCGATCACTTCCCGGACCTGCATCTCGGAGGTCATCTCCTCGCGGTCGAGCGTCCGGTCGGCGCGCACCTCGTCGGGGGCGTCGAGCCAGATCCGGACGTCGGCGCGGTTCCCGGCGATCCACCCGGCGAGGCGCGACTCCAGGATGAACGCCTTGTTGGCGGCGCCCCACTTCTCGGCGATCCGGCGGAGCCGCCGGTCGAGCGCGCGGTCGATCTCCTCGGACTCGCCGGTCTTCGCGATCAGCTGCGAGAGGCTCATGTCGCGCTCGGCGGCGATCTCGCGGAACAGCTCCCCGCCGGAGACGTAGCCGCAGTCGAGCGCCTCCGCCAGCCCCTCGACCAGCGTCGTCGCCCCGCAGCCCGGCGGACCGGAGACGGTGACGAACAGGTTTCGGTCGATCTCCCGCTCCGTCGCCGGCGAGGTTCCACTCATACGTGCGGCGCCACGGACGGATCGCGGATAAACGGGCCGGTTCACGCACCGCCACCGACACAACCGATATGCCTCCGCGCGCCCACGTACGGGACAGTGACCGGACTCACGGAACGCGGCGCGGAGCTCCCCTCGGCGAGGGCCCTCCTCCGCGAGGCCCTCGCCGAGCACGACGGCCCCTCCGTCGAGTTCGATCCGGAGACCGTGCCGCTCCCGGACGCCCACGTGCTCGACCGGCTCTCGCCGCCGGTCCGTCGCTGGTGGGTCTCGGAGTTCGGCGCGTACGTCGGCGAGAACGGCGGCTTCTTCACCCCGCCGCAGCGCGAGGCGATCCCCCACGTCGACGAGGGAGAGAACTGCCTCGTCGCCGCGCCGACCGGGAGCGGGAAGACGCTCGCCTCCTTCACCGCCGTACTCGACGACCTCTTCGCCCGAGAGCGGGCGGGAGAGCTGGAGAACTCGGTCTACTGCCTCTACGTCTCGCCGCTGAAGTCGCTCGCTAACGACATCGAGCGCAACCTGGAGGCCCCGATCGAGGGGATCGCGGCGGAGGCGGCCGCCGGCGACGAGGGAGACGGCGACCCCGATCCGGGGGTCAGGCAGGCGATCCGCCACGGCGACACGAGCAAAGCCGACCGGCAGGCGATGCTGGAGGAGACGCCGCACGTGCTCAACACCACGCCGGAGACGCTGGCGATCCTGCTCAACTCCCCGAAGTTCAAGGAGAAGCTCCGGACCGTCGAGTACGTCGTCGTCGACGAGATCCACTCGCTGGCGGCGAACAAGCGCGGCACCCACCTCGCCGTCTCGCTGGAGCGGCTGACGGATCTGGCCGACGGCTCCCCGACCCGGATCGGCTGCTCGGCGACGGTCGAGCCGCTCGACGAGGTGGCCGAGTTCCTCGTCGGCCGCGAGCGCGTCGCCGGCGAGGTGGGCGACGAGTCCGGGCTCGACCCCCGACCCTACGAGCTGGTGGACGAGCGCTTCGTCCGGGAGTTCGACCTCGAACTGCGGACGCCGGCGGCCGACCTGATCCACACGCCCCGATCGGCCGTCACCGATCGCTTTTATAACTCTCTCCGCGACCTGATCGAGTCCCACGAGAACACGCTGGTGTTCACCAACTCCCGGTCGGGCGCGGAGCGCACGTTGCAGGAGCTCCGCGAGCGGTTCGGCTACGACGAGTCGGACTCGGGCTGCCACCACGGGAGCCTCGGCGAGGGCCAGCGCACTCGGATCGAGGAGGGGCTGAAAGAGGGCTCGCTCGACGTGGTGACCACCTCGACGAGCTTGGAGCTCGGCATCGACATGCCGCACCTCGACTTGGTGGTGCAGGTCGGCTCGCCGAAGTCGGTCGCGGCGCTGCTCCAGCGCGTCGGGCGCGCCGGCCACAGTCCCGGCGAGACCGTCGAGGGGCGGGTGTTCGCGCTCGACCGCGACGAGCTGGTCGAGTGCGCGGCGATGCTCGCCCGCGCCGAGGACGGGTTCGTCGACCGCGTGTTCCTCCCCGAGGGAGCCTACGACGTGGCCGCCCAGCACGTCTACGGGATGGCGATAAACCGGATCCGACCCGACCGCGAGGTCCGCGAGACGCTCCGGCGCGCACACCCGTATCGCGAGTTCGGCGAGAGGGAGTACGAGCGGCTCATGCGGTACCTCACGGCGGACTACGAGGGGCTCGAAGACCGGAACGTCTACCCGAAGGTGTGGCGCGACGAGAACGACCCGCCGGGCGGGGAGCACCACCACGAGGAGCACCCGGTCGGCGAACTCCTCGTCGGGAAGCGCGGCCGGCTGGCGCGGGTCATTTATATGACCAACGTCGGGACAATCCCGGACTCGTTCAGCTGTCAGGTGCTCACTCGCGACGGCGAGCCGGTCGGGACGCTCGACGAGAGCTACCTCGACACCCTCGACCCCGGCGACGTGTTCGCGCTGGGGGGCGAGCGGTTCGCCTTCCGGTACCGCCGCGGCTCGAAGGTGTACGTCGACCGGACGAGCGAGCGCCCGACCGTCCCCTCGTGGTACTCCGAGCGGCTGCCGCTCTCCTACGACCTCGCGCGGGAGGTGCTGGCGTTCCAGGGCGAGCTGCTCGACCGGCTTTCAGACGGCGGCCCCCCGGCGGTCCGCGCGTGGCTCCGGGAGTTCCCCCTCGACGGGAACGCGGTCCGGGCAATCACGCGGATGTACGACGAGCAGGTCAACTACGCGGGCGCCGAGAGCGTCCCCACGCCCTCCCGGCTCGTCGTGGAGGAGGAGCTCGACCGGGCCGAGTACAAGCGCCGGTTCTACGTCCACTCGAACTACGGTCGGCGGTTCAACGACGGCCTCTCCCGGCTCGTCGCCGCCGCGGTCGCGAACCGCACGGACGCGAACGTCGCCGTCGCGGTCGCGGACCGCGGCTTCTCGCTCGCGCTCCCGCTGAACCGCAAGGTCGACGTCGCCGGGATCCTCCGCGAGCTGGACCCCGACACGGCGCGCGAGGACCTCCGCGAGGCGGTGCAGGGGACCGACCTCCTCCAGCGCTACTTCCGCATCGACGCGGCGCGCTCGCTCCTCATCTTGAAGCGGTACAAGGGGTACGAGAAGACGGCGGCCGAACAGCAGGTGTCGGCCGAGATGCTGCTGTCGTTCGCCGAGGAGCTCGACGAGTTCGCCGTCACCGAGGAGACGTACCGGGAGCTGCTGGAGGACCGCCTCGACCTCGCCGGCATTCGCGAGGTGCTCTCGGGGGTCGCCGACGGCGACGTCGACGTGGTCCACCACACGGTCGACTCACCGACCCCGATATCCTTCGGGCTCGCGACGCTCGTCGACTCCGACACGGTGCTCGCCGACGACGAGTCGGCGGTGCTCCGAGAGTTCCACGCCCGCGTCACGGAGTCGATCGAGGAGGTCGAGTGAGGGCGACGGGAGGGCGACTGAGAGCCGATGCCCCCGCGCCGCTCACGGCCGCGGCGGCTCCGAGGGGATCACGTCCGGGAGCCCGTCGAGGAGCAGGGTGGTGTAGTAGAGGAAGACCACGAGCGCCGCGACGGAGAGCAGCAGGAGGAAGAGTAGGATCATGCGCTCGTCGCTGCGGACGACGGCGCTTCCGTCGGCGACGAACCGCGCGAGGGACCGGTCCGTAGGCATCGACGGTACCCTACGCGCTCGGGCTTTTAAAAAGGTCGCCCGAAAGAGCGACTCAGTCGCTCTCGATCGGCGGCGTCTCCGAGCGCGACAGCGGCTCGCCGTCGACGGGCTCGTCGGGGTTGGCGTCGACGGCCGCGTCGCTCAGGCCGAGCTGCGCGTCGACGTCGGCGTCCTCCCGCACGTGGACCGTGCCGCGGTGGATCGCGATCGCGTCGGCGAGGTGGAGCCGGACGGCGTCGAGCAGCACGTCGGCCTCGAGGGGCTGCCCGCGGCGCTTGATCGCCTCGACGTCGGCGCCCGCGGGCACGTCGAAGGCGCGCTGGGCGATCACGGGCCCCTGGTCGAGGTCGGTCGTGACGTAGTGGGCGGTGACGCCCGCGACGCGGACGCCGGCGTCCTTCGCCTGCCGGTACGCCTCCGCGCCGGGGAACGCCGGCAGCAGCGAGGGGTGGACGTTGATGATCCGGCCCTCGTAGCGGAAGACGACCTCCGGCGAGAGGATCCGCATGTAGCGGGCTAAGGCGATCAGGTCCACGTCGTACTCGGCCAGCAGGTCGAGCAGCCGGCCCTCGTCGGTGTTGCCGTTCCCGTCGCCCACGTCGTAGAAGGGCTTGTCGTAGCGCTCCGCGAGCGACCGGAGGTCGCCCCGGTTGCCGATGACGACCGGGATCTCGGCCTCCTCCCCGTCGTCGGCGAGCTCGTTGTTGGCCTCGGCCTCCAGCAGCGCCTCGGGCGCGTGCGTCTCCTTCGTGACGAGCAGCGCGATCCGGCGCGCGTCGCGGTCGCTCGGGAAGCGCACCTGGATGTCGACGTCGAGCTCCCGGCCGAGCTCGGCGAGCGCGCGCCGGAGCTCGCCTCTGGACGTCTCCATCTCCGAGGCGTCCACGCGGGTCGTCATCCGGAAGACGCCCTCGCGGACCGCCTGGTCGAGGTCCTCGATGTTGATCCCCCGCTCGAACAGCAGGGAGGTGACCCGCGCGATGAGTCCGGTCTTGTCTCCTCCGACCACCGTGATCTCGGTCAGTTCGCGGGTCATGCGACGATCACCTCCGCAGTGTCGAGCGGCTGCATACACCGGGACCAAGTCGCGGAGGGGTTTGCCCCTTTCGTTCCGCGCGGAGCCTGCCGCCCGCCCGATCGACCGGGATATACCCACAAACGTGCATATAAAAGGCGTTCCAAAACGGTTTTTACACACGACTCCGCAGTATCGCTCATGACGGCATACACCGCGACGGTGACGGTCCGGCTGAAGCGGGGCGTCCTCGACCCGGAGGCCGAGACCACCCAGCAGGCGCTCGAACGCCTCGGGTTCGAGCTGTCGGACCTCCGGTCCGCCGACCGCTTCGAGGTGGACCTGGAGGCGGCCGACGCCGACGAGGCC
Organism: Halorubrum sp. CBA1229; assembly: GCF_003721435.2. Taxonomy (NCBI): domain Archaea; kingdom Methanobacteriati; phylum Methanobacteriota; class Halobacteria; order Halobacteriales; family Haloferacaceae; genus Halorubrum; species Halorubrum sp. CBA1229. Next base: position 3,083,066 of record NZ_CP054585.1, read on the forward strand.
GCCGACCGCGCCGACGAGATGGCCGAGCGGCTCCTCGCGAACCCGACCATCCACGACTACGACGTCGCGGTCGCCGAGCGATGACGGTCGCCGTCGTCCAATTCGGCGGATCGAACTGCGACCGCGACGCGGTCCGCGCGCTGGCGCACCTCGGGGTCGACGCCGAGCGCGTCTGGCACGAGGACGGCCTCCCGGCCGACCCGGACGGGATCGTCCTCCCCGGCGGCTTCTCGTACGGCGACTACCTCCGCGCCGGCGCGATGGCCGCCCGCGCGCCGGTCATGGAGGAGGTCCGCGAGGCCGCGGCCGACGGCGTCCCCGTGATCGGTGTCTGCAACGGCGCGCAGATCGGCGCGGAGTCCGGGCTCACCCCCGGCGCGTTCACCACCAACGCCTCCGCGCGCTTCCAGTGCGAGCCCGTCCACCTGCGCGTCGAGCGCGCGGACACGCCCTGGACCGCCGCCTACGACGAGGGCGACGTGATCGAGGTCCCCATCGCGCACGGCGAGGGCCGCTTCGAGATCGGCGAGGAGGCACACGCCGACCTCGTCGCCGACGACCGCGTGCTCTTCCGCTACTGCGACGCCGACGGGAACGTCACCGACGCCGCCAACCCGAACGGCTCCACCGACAACGTCGCCGGCGTCCTCGGCGAGCGCGAGACGGTCGCCGTGCTCATGCCTCACCCCGAGCGCGCCACCCTCCCGGACCTCGGCCGGAGCACGGACGGGGCGGGCATCCTCCGAGCGTTCGCCTGAACGGCCGCCGACCCGCCGGCCCCGCTATCGCTCGCGTCCCGAGAGCGAACGCTCCGCGCTCGCTCCGCCGATGTCGCGCTCGTCGTCGGCCCGGTCGACGCCGCCGTCGGTCTCCTCGCCGCCGAGTTCGCGTTCGAGCGCCCGCTCGAACTCGGCCTCGGTGAGCTCGCCCTCGGTGTACCGCCGCTGGAGCCGGGCGATCGGGTCGGTCTCTTCGTCGTCTGCCTTTGTATCGACCTGACCGCTCTCGTCCGGTCCGGCCATCGCGCGGATCCCGACGTAGCCGAGCGCGAGGAGCGCCGCAAACGTGAGGAACATGAACGGGAAGAAGACGAACGGGAAGCCCCCCGCTCCGCCCATCATCCCGCCGCCCATCATCCCGCCGCCCATCATCCCGAGGGGACCCGCCGTCCCGGTGCTCGTCACCCCGGTGCCGGCCACCGTCCCGCCGCTCGTCACCCCGGTGCCGCCGGTCGCGCTCGCGGTCGGCGTCCCGACGGCGAGCGCGAGGAACGCGATACCCGCGAACGCAGCGACGGCGACGCCGGCAGCGGCGCGTTCGGCCCGATCGAACGTAGTCATGTGTGATGGATACACGTCTACGCATAAATACGGTGGTGGCCGGTTTCACTCCCGGGAAATCCCCGTCTATTTTTGCGGTTCGGTACCCAACCGCGTCACATGCAGGCACGGCATATCGACCACGTGAACCTCCGGATCCCGGCGGAGGGCGTCGACGACGCCCGGGAGTTCTACGGCGAGCGGCTCGGGTTCGGGATCGAGGACGCGCTGTACGCGGCCGACGAGAAGCCCTTCTTCGACGTGCGGTTGTCGGCGACGGCCGTCGTTCACCTGTGGCCCACCGCTTCGTTCGAGCCGCCGGCGGCGACGAACTACGACCACGTCGCCGTCGTCGTCGAGGAGTCGCTCGACGAGATCGCGGCCGAACTCGACGCGGCCGGCGTCGAGATAGAGAAGACGCTCGACTCGCCCCTCGGCGCGACCGGGGAGGCGCCGGCGGTGTACGTCAGGGACCCGTTCGGGTACCGGGTCGAGCTGAAGGCGCGGGTGTGAACGCGACACTACCGACGTTTGTACTTTTAAGAGGGCACGCACGCGACGTATCAGGAGGATGGACGAGGAGACGGTGACGAAGTATATTGAACGCTCGCAGTCGCTCGTGGAGGCGTCCCCGCAGATGGACGAGCAGAACACTCGGGCACGGCTGATAGATCCGTTTATAAGGGACGTACTCGGTTGGGACTTTTACTCGACATCGATCGAGATGGAATACTCGGTCCAGATGGGGTCGAGTAAAAAGAAAGTCGACTACGCGCTATTCGCCGACGGATCTCCGGCGGTGTTCGTCGAAGCGAAAGGCTGTGACACGACTATTTCCGAGTCGCACGCTGATCAGCTCCGAAGCTACATGCGCCAAGAGTGGGTCGACTGGGGACTTCTCACAAACGGAAGGTCGTTTCTTGTTTTCCGACTTAAAAAGGACGGCGACAGGCCAGACGTGGAACTTCTTAGGCGCATGGAACTGGCCGACCTCACTGCGAACGACTGGCTGCTTGCGGCATTATCTAAAGAATCGATCCAGTCGGGCGCGTCGACGGAAATATACGAGCGTGTCGAACGCCGTCGACAGGCGATTAATGCACTTTCCGACGGAAAATCGGAGATCGCCGAAGCGATCCGGAAAACCGTTGTAGACCGCGTCGGCGAAGTCGTCTCACAGCCGGCGGAGTCTCTTTCGAAAACTTTTGTCGATGACCTAATTTCGGAGCTGGAAAGCGATCAAAATGACGGTCGAGACACCGCGAGCAATTCCACGCCATCGGAAACTGTGTCAGGCCACGGTAAAGAGACCGAAACCGTCGATTCGTCCGATGCATACGTAGTCAAAATCGCTGATCAAATGGAGTCTACATCGTTCAGCGACGACAGTCAGGCCGATCTTATGGGAACAGTCGTGGATCATCTCATTAGGGAACACGACCTGATCGACGCGTATGCCCCGCTTCCGTACGTTCCGGGAAAGAAAATCGCGATACTGAACGATGAGCCGACTCACCCGTCGGGCGAAGATATGCGTTTATATCGTGCGGCCGGCGGCGGCTACTACGTGTACACCTCGCTGAACAAGGGAGACAAGAAGCGCCACCTCACCGACTTCGCCGACGCGTGCGGCGTCGACATCTCTTTTGACGGCGACTGGTAACCTGACCGGACCGAACGCGTTCGCCGGCCCGAGCAACCCTCGCCCCGTTGCGGTCGTTTAAGACCCCCGAGCGACAGGACCAACTATGAGCGAACAGCAGTCACGATCCGACGAGGGGGAGACCGCTCGCGGGCGCGGAGACGCGGACCGGTTCGCGGGCGAGAAGGACGAGGATCTGCGGAGCAGGGACGTGACGGAGGGCGCGGCGCGCGCCCCCCACCGCTCGATGTTCCGGGCGATGGGGTTCGACGACGAGGACCTCTCCTCGCCGATCGTCGGCGTGCCGAACCCGGCGGCCGACATCACGCCGTGTAACGTCCACCTCGACGACGTCGCCGACGCGGCGATAGAGGGGATCGACGCCGCGGGCGGGATGCCGATCGAGTTCGGGACGATCACCATCTCCGACGCCATCTCGATGGGGACCGAGGGGATGAAGGCGAGCCTCATCTCACGGGAGGTCATCGCCGACTCGGTCGAACTGGTCTCGTTCGGCGAGCGCATGGACGCGCTGGTGACGGTGGCTGGCTGTGACAAGAACCTCCCCGGCATGCTGATGGCGTCGATCCGCACCGACCTCCCGAGCGTCTTCCTCTACGGCGGCTCGATCATGCCCGGCGAACACGAGGGGCGCGACGTCACCATCGTCCAGGTGTTCGAGGGCGTCGGCGCCTACGCCGAGGGCGATATGAGCGGGGAGGAGCTCGACGACTTGGAGCGCCACGCCTGCCCCGGCGCGGGCTCCTGTGGCGGGATGTTCACCGCCAACACGATGGCCTCCATCTCCGAGGCGCTCGGGATGGCGCCGCTCGGCTCCGCCTCCGCGCCCGCCGAGGACCAAGAGCGCTATGCGGTCGCGGAGCGGGCGGGCGAGCTCGTCTTGGACTGCATCGAGAACGACCGCCGCCCCTCCGACATCCTCTCACGGGAGTCGTTCGAGAACGCGATCGCGCTCCAGACCGCGATCGGGGGCTCGACGAACGGCGTCCTCCACCTGCTCGCTTTGGCCGCCGAGGCCGACGTCGACCTCTCGATCGAGGACTTCGACGAGATCTCGCGGCGCACGCCGAAGATCGCCGACCTCCAGCCCGGCGGGAGCCGCGTGATGAACGACCTCCACGAGGTCGGGGGCGTCCCGGTCGTGCTCCGTCGCCTGCTGGAGGCCGACCTGCTCCACGGCGACGCGATGACCGTCACCGGCCGCACCCTCGCCGAGGAGATCGCGGAACTAGAGGAGCGCGGCACGCTCCCGGACGACGACGATATCGAGGCCGACTTCCTCTACACCGTCGACGAGCCGAAGGAGGAGGAGGGCGCCATCAAGATCCTCAAGGGGAACCTCGCGCCTGACGGCTCGGTGCTGAAGGTGACCGGCGACGACGAGTTCTACCACGAGGGGCCCGCCCGCGTGTTCGAGAACGAGGAGGACGCGATGGAGTACGTCCAATCTGGCGCGGTCGACTCCGGTGACGTGATCGTGATCCGCAACGAGGGGCCGACCGGCGGCCCCGGGATGCGCGAGATGCTCGGCGTCACCGCCGCCGTCGTCGGCGCGGGCCACGAGGACGATGTCGCGCTCCTCACCGACGGGCGATTCTCCGGCGCGACGCGCGGCCCGATGATCGGCCACGTCGCCCCCGAGGCGGCCGACGGCGGCCCGATCGGCCTCATCGAGGACGGCGACCACATCACCGTCGACATCCCCGAGCGCGACCTCGCGGTCGACCTCTCCGACGAGGAGCTCGCGGAGCGCCGCGAGGCGTGGGAGGCGCCCGCGCCGCAGTACGAGGGCGGCATCCTCGCGAAGTACGCCCGCGACTTCGACTCCGCGGCCGCCGGCGCCGTGACGAACCCGCGGCTGACGCAAGACCGCTAGCGACAACCGGCGTTCTTTTTAAATAGACAGCGAGGAAGGACCGAAGGCGCGAGGCGGTGAGAGCGGCGGGACCGGTCGATTCGTCGCCGTTTACTCCCGTTTCCCGCCGTCCGTGTGCGCGGTCCGGACGGCCTCTGCGCGCCAGACGTTGCTGCGGCGGCCGGCGCGCGACAGCTCCATCTTGACGACCGAGCCGACCGGCAGGTCCGCGACCGTCTCGCGCGCGTCGTCGTCGGCGTAGTCGACGACGTGGTACGTCTCGTTGCGCGGATGTGCACGAAGCGTGGTGCATTCGTGATCGTTCTGTTCGGAAATGACGGTGAAGGTGTCGTAGTTCGACATCTTGAATCGAGATAGTTGGACATACTATTTTAAATCTCCGTATATTCACTACGGTCGTCGGTCAGGTCGTAATACGGATATAAGGTGTTTAACAACGGGGCGCGGGACGCGGGAGCGCCGGCTCGGACCAGCACGCATATTTCCGCCCGCCGCCGACCTCGTCGCATGGAATCCAGTCGGGAGGACGAGGAGCCGGTCGGCGTGGCGCTGTTCGTCGACGGGCCGAACGTGTTGCGCGAGGAGTTCGACGTCGACCTCGACGACGTGCGGCGGGCCGCCGAGGCGGAGGGCCCGCTCGTCACGACGCGGCTCTACCTCGACGAGCACGCGACCCCGGGGCTCATTCAGGCCGCCGAGGCGCGCGGGTTCGAGGTGGTGATCACGAGCGGCGACGTCGACGTGAAACTCGCCGTCGACGCCGCCCGGTTCGCGGCCGAGGACCGGATGTCGGTCCTCGCGATCGCCTCCCGGGACACCGACTTCAAGCCCGTCGTCGAGACGGCGAACGGGTACGGGATCCGGACCCTCGCGATCGCGCCCGGCGAGTTCGGGCGGTCCGACGCCCTGCGCAACGCCGCGAACGGGTCGGTGACCCTCGAGGAGGCGAACGGGGAGGACGACGAGACGAACGGGAGCGGAGACGAGGACGCCGCAGATTGGGCCGGCGACGAGGACGCCGACGGCGGGGACGCCGCAGACGGGGACGCCACCGACGCCGAACCCGGCGACTCGGAGACCGATTCGGGCGCGACGGCCGACTCCGCGCCGGAGTGAGGCGTCGCCTTCGCGGTCGCGTACCGCGTCGCTCTCACTACCGCGTCGCTCTCACTACCGCGCCGCGGTCACTCCCCCGCACCGTCGCGCCCGCGGCCGATCCGCCCGATCAGCACCGCGCCGAAGCCGCCCGCGACCGCCGCGGCGCCGCCGACGCCGAGGGCGGTCGGCAGGAGGCCGAGCCGAGCGATTGCGGCGTCGACGCCGACCCGGAACCAGCCGAGGTTCGGGACCGAGACCAGCGCCTTGGCGCTGATCCACTCCTCGCGGACGACCGGGGCGATCCCCGCGCTCTGGTCGTACTCTCCGTTCGCGTCGCCGTAGGTGATGTACCCGTCGTGGGGCGCGGGACAGGCCTCGATCGCGGCGCAGTCGCCGTCGAGCAGCGCCGGGTCCGCGCGGTCCGTCCAGTCCTCCCCGGCGCTGACGGGAAACGCGATCCGGTGGAGGATCGGCCGCGTCTCCGCGTCGGGCGGGTCGAACACCACCACGTCGCCCCGGCCGCCGAGTCGCGTCGGGGCGCCGGGCTCGTCGCTCGCGACCAGCCCGCCCCAGGGGAACCGCTCCGTCGAGGTGACGACCACGAGGTCGCCGCGCTCGACGGTCGGCTCCATGCTCCCGCTCTCGACGGCGACGAACGGGGGCCACGCGCCCGCGGCCGCCGCGACGACGAGCGCGACGAGCAGGACCGCGGCGGCGGGCGCGAGCAGTCCGGAGACGTTCCGCTTCACGTGGGACAGGGAGAGAGGAAGCGGCTTGAGGCTGTCGGCGCTGAGAGCGCCCCGATGGCAAGACCTTAGGCGCGTCCCGGTGACCGTCCCGCCATGACGGATCGGCTTCCACCCCTCCACGAGACCCACGAGGCGCGCGGCGCGACGTTCACCGACTTCGGCGGCTGGCAGATGCCGGTCGAGTTCGACTCGATCCGCGAGGAGCACGCCGCGGTCCGGGAGTCCGTCGGCGTCTTCGACGTCTCGCACATGGGCGAGATCGAGGTGGCCGGCCCGGACGCGACGGCGCTGATGAACCGCCTGACGACGAACGACGTGACGGCGCTCGACCCGGGCGACTCCCAGTACGCGGCGATCACGGACGACGAGGGGATCATGCTCGACGACACCGTCGTCTACCGGCTCCCGGACGGGGTCGAGGCCGGAACGGGCGCCGACGCGCTCGCCGGGATGGACCGCGACCTCGACGCGGGCGACGGCGACCCCGCGTACCTCTTCGTCCCGAACGCGGGCCACGACGAGCAGATGACCGACCGCTGGACCGACTACCGCGACGAGGCCGGGCTCGACGCGACCGTCGCAAACGCCACCGACGACTGGGCGATGCTCGCGGTGCAGGGCCCGGACGCGGCGGATGCCGTCGACGACGCGACCCCCGCGGACCGCGTGGTCGGCCTCTCGAAGTTCGAGGCGACGGTCGCCGGGATCGCGGGCGTCGACGCGTGGGTCGCCCGCACCGGGTACACCGGCGAGGACGGCTTCGAGGTCATGTGTCCGGCGAGCGCGGTCGAGGACCTCTGGTCGGTGTTCGTCGGCGGTGACGCAGACGAGGGTGCACAGCCGTGCGGGCTCGGCGCGCGGGACACCCTCCGGACCGAGATGGGCTACCTCCTCTCCGGACAGGACTTCGATCCCGAGGGCGAACCGCGTACCCCCTACGAGGCGCGGATCGGCTTCGTCGTGAAGCTGGACACCGAGTTCGTCGGTCGGGACGCGCTGGAGCGGCAGAAGGAGGAGGGAGTCGACGAGCGGTTCGTCGGCGTCCGCCTGCTCGACCGCGGCGTCCCGCGCGGCGGCTACGCCGTGACCGACGGCGACCTCACCCGGATCGGCCAACTGACCTCCGGCACGATGAGCCCCACGCTCGACGAGCCGATCGGCCTCGGCTACCTCCGCGAGGGCTACGCCGACGCCGGCACCGAGGTGAGCGTCGTGGTGCGCGGCGACGAGAAGCGCGCCGAGGTCGTGATCCCGCCGTTCCTGGACCGGTGAGCGCGGTGAAATCGGGGGAGTGCGCGGAGTCGACCGCCAACAGGTAGCGATGGACCGGCAGCCGATTTTTAACGGGCGGGAACGGGTCCAAGACTCATAACCGCGCCGAGAGAAGGCTTCGGCATGGCGCACTCAGAGCCGGACGGCGACGCGGTCGACGCACCGGAGTCCGACCTCGCGGTCGCGCGGGCCGCGGACCCCCGGCCGATCGAGGCGGTCGCGGCCGATCTCGGCCTGCGCCCCGCCGACATCGAGCCGCGGGGCGACGGGGTCGCGAAGCTCACCCTCGACGCGGTCCGCTCGGCGACCGCGGACGCCGACCCCGGCGACGGGACGACCGTCCTCGTCACCGGGATGACCCCGACGCCGAAGGGCGAGGGGAAGACCGTGACGACGGTGGGGCTCGGGCAGGCGCTCGCGGGGCTGGGGGAGTCCGCGGCGGTCGCGGTCAGAGAGCCCTCGCTCGGCCCCGTCTTCGGGGTGAAGGGCGGCGCCGCGGGCGGGGGGTACTCGCAGGTGCTCCCGATGGAGGCGATCAACCTCCACTTCACCGGCGACATCCACGCGCTCACGGCCGCGCACAACCTGATCGCCGCCGCGCTCGACAACCACCTCCATCAGGGGAACGACGAGGGGATCGACGTGCGCCGCGTCGACTGGCCGCGCGCGCTCGACGTCAACGACCGCGCGCTCCGCGAGACCGTCGTGGGGCTCGGCGGCCCCGCCCGCGGCGTCCCGCGCGAGGACGAGTTCGTCATCACCGCCGCCTCGGAGCTGATGGCCGTCCTCGGGCTCGCGGAGGACCTGACGGATCTGAAGGCCCGCATCGGGCGGATCGTCCTCGCGGAGGACGAGAACGGGGACCCGGTCACCCCCGACGACCTCGGCGTCACGGGGGCCGCGGCGGCGCTCCTCCGCGACGCGTTCCGCCCGAACCTCGTCCAGACGGTCGAGGGCGTCCCCGCCCTGGTCCACGGCGGTCCCTTCGCCAACATCGCGCACGGGACCAACACGCTCGTGGCCGACCGGGTCGGCGCCTCGCTCGCCGACTACCTCGTCACCGAGGCCGGCTTCGGGGCGGACCTCGGCGCCGAGAAGTTCGCGCACATCGTCGCCCGCGAGGGGGTCGTCCCGGACGTCGCGGTCGTCGTCGCGACGGTCCGCGGGGCCAAGCGCCACGGGCTGGAGATGTGGCCGACCGACTTCGACGCGCTGGACGCGACCGACCCCGAGGCCGTCCGGGCGGGCGTCGACAACGTGGCGCGTCACGTCGAGGTCATCGAGTCGCTCGGGATCCCAGCGGTCGTCGGGATCAACGTCTTCCCTGACGACGCGGAGTCGGAGCTCGCGGCCTTGGAATCGACGCTTTCGGACGCGGGGATTCCGGCCGCACGCTCGACCGCCTACCGCGACGGCGGCGAGGGGGCGACCGCCCTCGCGGAGCTGGTCCGCGAGCGCGCCGGAACCGGGACGTTCGCGCCGCTGTATGACCTCGACGCGCCGATCCGCGAGAAGATCGAGACCGTCGCCCGCGAGGTGTACGGCGCCGACGGCGTGGAGTACGTCGACGGCGCCGCCGCCGACATCGACCGCGTCGAGGCGTGGGGGTACGGCGACCTCCCCGTCTGCGTCTCGAAGACGCCGTACTCCTTCTCGGACGACGCCTCCTTGACCGGCGTGCCGGAGGGGTGGACGCTCACCGTCCGCGAGGTGTCGCCGTCGGCCGGCGCGGGCTTCGTCGTCGCCAAGACCGCCGACGTGATGACGATGCCCGGGCTGCCCGCCGAGCCGGCCGCCGAGGACATCGACGTGGACGCCGACGGCGACGTGAGCGGGCTGTTCTGAGCCCGCGGGCGCGTCCGTCGCCCGCCGCTCCGGGGGCTCAGTCGCCGCCGTCGAGCGCCCGCTTCTCCTTCTCGATGACCTCGACGCCGGAGATGCCGGTGTCCGGGTACTGACCGTCGCCGTCCTTCTCGGCGGCCTTCACCATGTCCCAGACGACGTTGAGGCCGGTCGTGACGCCCTCCAACGCCTCCATCTCGCAGCCGGTCTTGCCGGTCGTCTCGACGGCGACGGTCAGCTCGATCCGGTCGTCGCCGACCGCGAAGTCGGTGTCGACGTTCGTGATCGGGATCTGGTGGCACATCGGGATCGTCTCCCACGTGTGTTTGACGGCCTGTACAGCGCCGACCCGCGCGGTCGCGAGCACGTCGCCCTTCCCGACCTCGTCCGCCTCCACGGCCGCGATCGTCGAGGGCGTCAGCCGGATCTCGCCGCGCGCGACCGCGCGTCGGCTCGTGTCCGGCTTCGCGCCGACGTCGACCATGCGGACCTCGCCGGAGTCGTCGGTGTGGGTCAGCTCCCCCGCCGCCTCCGTTGGCTCGTCACTCATCACGCATCGCCTCGGGAAGCCGGTCGGGTAAGTCCGTCGCCACGAGCCCGTTCCCGTGCGCGGCGGCCGCCGCGTCGCCGGCCAGCCCGTTGACGTACGCCCCGACCGCGGCCGCGCGGAACGGGTCGGTCACGGCCGCCAGCGCGCCGACCGTCCCCGCGAGCACGTCGCCGGTCCCACCCACGGTCATCCCCGGGTTCCCGGTCCGGTTCAACCGCACCGCGTCGCCGTCGCTGACGATGTCTACGGCGCCCTTCACGAGCAGCGTGTGGCCGATCTCGTCGGCGAACGACCGCACGAGCGCGGCCCGCTCGTCCGGGTCCTCGGCCGTTTCGCCGCCCATCCCGACGAGCTCGCCCTGGTGCGGCGTGCCGATCAGCGTCGCGTCGGTGTCGACCTCGGGGACGACGCGGAGCGCGTCGGCGTCGACGACGGCCCGGCCGTCGTAGCTGTCGAGGAACTCACGGACGAACGCCAGTGTGGCGTCGTCGTCGCCGAGCCCCGGGCCGAGCACGACGACGTCGTTGTCGGCGGCGAGCTCCGCGACGCGGTCGACGTGGGCGGGTCCCAGCCGATCGCCGGGGAGCCCGCGGACGATGAGGTCGGCGGAGTACCCCTGCACCTCCCGCGCGACGGTCTCCGGGCAGGCGACCCGGACGAGGTCGGCGCCGGCCCGGAGCGCGGCCCGCGCGGACAGCGACGGCGCGCCGGTGTAGGGGCCGCCGCCGACGACGAGGGCCTCGCCGTTCTCGCCCTTGTGCGAGTCCCCGGCGCGGCCGAGCGCGAGCAGGTCTCCGGGACCGGTGTACCGCTCCGCGGCCGCCGGGATGCCGATGTCGGCGACCGTCACGGCGGCGTCGAGCCCGGCAAGCCCCGGCTTCCCGTCGTGGAAGGTGACGACGCGGTCGGCCTCGACGCGGACGGCGGACTCCCCCCCGGTCGGCCCGCCCGTGTCGGCGTCGACCCCGCTCGGGACGTCGACGGCGACGACGGTCGCGTCGCGCTCGTTGGCCAGCCGCGCCGCCGTCCGCTCGGGCTCTCGGAGCGCGCCGGACACCCCGGTCCCCAGCATCGCGTCGACGATCACGTCCGGGTCGCCGAGCGACAGGTCGGTCGAGTCCGTGACGGTCTCCGTCGGGATATCGGTCTCGCCGAGGGCCTCCCAGTTCTCCCGCGCGATGTCGGTCCGGATCGACTCCGGGCGACCGAGCAGGTGCACCGTCGCGTCGTACGCCGAGAGGAAGCGCGCGGCGACGAGCGCGTCGCCGCCGTTGTTCCCGCGCCCGCACAGCAGCGCGACCTCGGCGCCCGGCTCGGCGACCGCCCGCACCTCGCGGGCGACCGCGTTGCCGGACGACTCCATGAGCTGTTTCCGCGGCACGCCGAGGGCGGCGGCGTTGGCGTCGACCGCGGCCATGCGTTCGGTCGATATCATGCCTCCCGATCCGCGCCCCGTGGGATTAAGGGTGGGGTCGCCGCCTCGCCGGTTTGCTCTACCACGGGACCCGGCCCCGCGCGGCCGCCGCCTCGCCCCGCCTGCGGTCGGAATGAAAATGTTGAAGCTTTTCGGTGCGGAATCCCGGAGACAGAACCCGTGCGACCCGCTGTACATCCCGACGCGCCGACGCGGTCCGACCGGCTCCCGTCCGCCGCTGACGCGGCGGTCGGCGGATCGGCTCGTCAGAACGTCGTCCGCGCCCCTCCCGAGATCGGTCTCCGGCGGGCGACACGCGAACGACGGACCCTCGCATGAACATCGGATTCTTCACCGACAGCTACTTCCCCGGCGTCGACGGCGTCACCTACACGATCCAGTCCTGGCGCGATCGGTTGGAGGACCGAGGCCACGACGTGTACGTCGTCTACCCGGCGAGCAGCCACGAGCCGGACGCCCGGGAGATCCCGGTGCGGTCGCTGCCGAACCCCTTCTACCGCCAGTACCGCGTCCCGCTCTACCGCCGCCTCTCCACCCTCCCCGACCTCGACGTGGTCCACTGCCACGGCCCGGCGTCGACGGGGGTGATGGGGCGCCGGTACGCGAAGAAGCGGGGCGTCAAGTCCGTCTACACCCACCACACGCCGGTCGAGGACTACTTCGTGCAGGGGCTCAAACTGGAATCGCTCTCCGACGTCGCCGGGCGCGTGTACGTCGCCTACGAGAACCGGTTCCTCCGGTCGTTCGACTGCGTCACGGCGTCGACGTCGCGGATCCGCCGCGACGTGGCCCCGCGGAAGCTCCCGGTCGGCATCGAGACGGAGACGTTCCGGCCCGTCGACGGCTCGCGGTTCGAGCGCGACGAGCCGACCGTCGGCTACAGCGGGCGGATGACCCGCAACAAGAACGTCGACGAGATCCTCCGGCTGGCCGAGCGGATGCCGGAGGCGCGCTTCGAGCTCGTCGGCGAGGGGCCGGTTCGCGACGCCCTCGAACGCGACGCCCCGGACAACGCGCGGTTCCGCGACTTCCTCCCGCGCGAGGACCTGCCGGCCTTCTACTCCGCGCTCGACGTCTTCGTCACCGCCTCGACCTGCGACACCCTCGGGCTCTCGACGCTTGAGGCGAACGCCTGCGGGACGCCCGTCGCCGCCGCCGACGTCTCGCCGTTCGACGAGACCATCGGCGAGGCCAACGGCGCCCGGTTCGCGTACGGCGACCTCGACGACATGGAGCGGGCGGTCGAGGACTGCCTCGACGGCGACCGCCGGACCCGGGAGGCGGTCGAGGAGTTCTCCGTGACGCGCACGATAGACGAGCTGGAGTCCATCTACGGGGTGTCCTCGTAGATGGGGGCGGACAACGTCGACGTCTTCCAGCGGCTGGTGTTCAGCGTCCCGTCGCTGAAGGTACAGCTCCCGGCGCTGGTCGGACTCAGCGCGGTGTACAGCCTCGTCGCGTTCTCGGCGTTCTCGGCGTTCACGCCGCTCTCGCCCGAGCCGTCCAGCGTCCTACCGGTCGCGGTCCTCCTCTTCCTGCTTCCATTTCTGTTCGCCGGGGAGCTGTTCCATCGGCTGCTGCCGAGCTACCCTCGGTCGTGGAGCTTCTTTCTCGCCTTGGTCAACCAGCTCGTCCTGTTCGTCTACGCGCTGGTGCTCTCCGGCGCCAACGACGTCGGGAACGTCTGGAGCATCGTCTGGCTCCTCTTCATCACAATATACCTGATCAACATCCTCGCGCTCGTCGTCTCGACGGGGATCGACCGCTACAAGCGGATCCTCCTCGTGTCGCTCGCGGAGCCGGCGGCGCTGATCGCGGCCTTCTACGCGTTCGCGGGCGGCGACCTCGGGTTCTCGACGTACCGCCACGTGTTCGCGTTCGCGTCGCTGCTGATCGCGGCCGCGTTCCTCGTCTCGGTGCTCGCCCTCGTCGACTACCTGATCCGGAGCAACACGGACGTCTCCGCGTTCGCGCTCACGTCGGGGATCCTCCGGAACGACCGGGAGTCGCTCGACCTCGGCGTCGAGGCCGAACCGACCGTCGAGACCCTCGCGATCGACAACGGCGACCGGCTGACGCTCGCCGCCCCGTGGGTCCACCCCGGGCCGCTGGGCGGGTTCGGCGGCGGCCAGCTCAGCGGGAACGTCATCGAGGCCCTGAACGACGGCGCCGACGAGCACGGCTTCTTCCTCCACGTCCCCTGCACGCACAAGGAGGACCTCTCGAACCCGACCGACGCCGAGAAGATCCTCGACGCCGTCGGCGACCCCGAGGGCTCGGGTCGCGCCTCGCGGCTCGTCCACGAGGACTACGGCGAGATCGAGTTCTACGGGCGCCGGTTCGGCGACAAGCAGGTCGTGTACCTCCACAGCGAGGGGATCGACGACTACGACACCGGGGTGTTCATGCGCGACGTCGACGAGTCCGAGGTGCTCTTAGTCGATCTCCACAAACACGACATCCAGGACGGGCCGACGAAGGAGGTCCAGTACGGGTCGAGCGAGGCCGACCGCCTGAAGCGCCACTTCGACGACTTCCGCGAGCGGATCGCCGAGGAGCCGCTCGGCGAGTACGCGGCCGGGTTCGCGGTCGAGCGCACCGACCAGGACATGATCGCGGTGGTCGAGTCAGTCGACGGGCAAGACGTGCTGACGATCGGGATCGACACGAACGGCGTCACGCCGGACATCCGCGAGATGGAGACCCGCCACGGCGAGGCGTACGACGAGGTGCTCGTGTTCTCCACGGACACCCACGCCTCGATCTACGAGCTGGCGAACATGAAACAGTCGAACGTCGACGCCCTCGAGGCGGCGATCGAGCGCGCCCTCGACGACGTCTCGCCGGCGACGATCGGGCTCGAAAGCCGGCGCACGGCGCCGCTGAAGCTGCTTAAAAACGACTACAACGGGCTCGTGTTCAGCGTCAACATCCTCATCCGGCTGACGGTGATCGCGCTGGTGGCGCTGTACGCGCTGCTCGTGATGTGGCTGTTCTTCTGAGCGGGGCTCGCGGATCTGCGGTGTAGCGTTCGACCGACCGCCCGTGCGGTGTAGCGTTCGACCGACCGCCCGAGCCGAAAGGGTAAGGGCGATCGCCGCGGAACGGGCGCGTGTGACAACTCCCACCACGGTCGCGTCGGACCTGTTCGTCGTTCGCAGCGAGGTCGACGCCGACTGCGAGTACCACTGCGACGCGCTGGCGGCGGGGTTCCCGACCGCCGAGGAGGTGGACTTCGTCGCGGGCGAGCGGGTGCCCCTCGACGAGGCGGACGGCGTGGTCTTGACCGGGAGCACGGCCGCCGTCTACGAGGCCGACCGCCGCCCGTGGATCGCCGAGCAGGAGTCTTTCGTCCGCGAACTCGTCGATCGGGAGATCCCGACGCTGGGCGTCTGCTTCGGGCATCAGGTCGCCAACTCCGCGCTCGGCGGGACGGTCGAGCGCGTCGGGACGACCGCGGGACTCGTCGAGGCGACCCTCGCCGACGACCCGCTGTTCGAGGGCGTCGAACCGATCGTCGTCTCGTTACACGGCGACGCCGTGACGGAGCTCGGCGACGGGATGGAGGTGATCGCGTCGGCCGACCACGCGAGCGCGTTCGGCACCCGCCACCGGACGGCGCCGCTGTGGACGGTCCAATTTCACCCGGAGATCGACGCCTCTCACCGCGACCGCCTCGCCGAGGACTTCGACTGGGAGCCGGGGCGACGCTCGTTCGAGGACGTCACCGCCGGTCAGATCTTCGAGAACTTCCGAGCGCTCGTCAGCCGAGCGGAAGCGTAACGCCGGCCTCGGTGGCGTGCGGCTCCCGGTTTCCGAGCCGATCCGGTCGCTCGTATCGGCCGCAGTCGACCTCGACGGAGCCGGTCGTACTTAAATAGACGCCGGCGCTCACCGCACCGCGTCGATGCCGAGCACCGAGACGGAGACGCCGCCGATCAGCATCGGGAGCCAGTAGACGGCGCCGCGGAACACGAGCACGGCGGCGGTGACGGTCGAGGCGGCCACGCCCGTGGTCGGGACGAGCAGCGCGACGAACGCCGCCTCGATCCCGCCGAGCCCCCCGGGCAGCGGCGTGGCGCCGGCGACGTACGCGAGCGGGACCGCGAACAGCGCGATCTCCGGCGCGATCGGGGCGCCGACGGCGGCGAACGCGACCGCGAGCGCGGCCGCCTGCAGCGTCCAGCCCGCGAGCGAGAGCCCCACCGCGGCCGCGAGCCGACGCGGGCTCGTGCCCACGCGCTCGATGTCCTCGAAGAAGTTCCCGAGACGCGCCGCGAGCGCCGCCTCGACCGCGGCGGCGTCGAACCGCCGCAGCCGCCCGAGGAGCCCCCCGACGGCGGCCGGGAGGCGGTCCACGATCGCCCGCCTGGAGCGCCAGCCGAGCGCGATCGCGGTCGCGATCGACGCGATCAGGGCGACGGCGACGGTGACGGCGACCTCCAGCCGCTCGCCGACGGCCGCGGTGGCGGCGTAGGCGCCGACGCCGAGGAAGACGAGGGAGATGGAGGGGACGACGTTGAGCACGTCGACGCTGGCGATGCCGACGAGCCCCGTCTCGTAGCGCGAGCCCGACACCTTCGCGATGAGCGCCGCGGCGACCGGCTCGCCGCCGGCCTGTCCGAAGGGGGTGACGTTGTTCGCGAAGACGGCGCCGGCGTAGACGAGGAACGACGTCGCGATCGGGAGATGGACGTCGAGCGAGCCGAGCACCGTCCTGAGCATGAGGCTCCACGCGAAAAGCCAGCAGAGCGCGAGCCCGAACGTCGCCGCGACCAGCCCGCGGTCGGCCGCGAGCACCGTGTCGACCACCCGGTCCGCGCCGACGACCGCGAACAGCACCGCGAGGATCGCGACCGCCGCCGCCCCGCCGATCACCAGCCCGCGCCGACGGCTCCCGTCCATACGGCCCCTGCGTCGCTGGCGAACTTGAAACGTCTGATCGCCCCGGGGAGCCCCCGCGACCGAGCATCAACAAGAATACAACGGTCGGTCGGGTACGGTAGCGCAACCTATGGAAGACCAGCGGTTCCTCGAGTCCGAGTGGGATTACTGTCTGGTCCTCGACGCGTGTCGCTACGACGTGTTCGAGGACGTGTACGACGAGTACCTGGACGGCGACCTCGAGAAGCGCTGGAGCGTCGGCTCCTCGACGCCGGAGTGGGCCTACCGGACGTTCACCGGCGACCACGACATCGCCTACTTCTCGGGGAATCCCTTCATCAACGACCTCGGCATCCCGCTGAACGAGCTGAAGTGGGGGGCGAGCTGCGACTACGAGTGGACCGCCTCCGACCACATCAGCGACATCCACGACGTCTGGAAGACCGGCTGGGACGACGACCTCGGCACGGTCCCTCCGGAGGGGATCGCGGAGGCGTTCCGGAACAACCGGGAGGCCGTCGAGCGCGCCGACCGCACGGTGCTCCACTACATGCAGCCCCACGCCCCGTACCTCTCGCGCGGGAAGGGCCAGAAGCTCAAACAGATCCAGAAGGGGATCAAACAGCAGGAGGAGGAGGAAGCCGGGGAGGAGACGACGGACGACGACGGCGGCCTCCTCTCGTCGCTCAGCGACACGGTCCGTCCGAAGATAGAGAGCCGGCTCGACGACAGCGAGTTCGCGCAGAAGGCGGGGCTCTGGCTCGAGCTCGACCCGGCGGACCTCGTGACAGACGGCACGCGCGTCACCGCGCTCCGGCTCTACGAGGAGAACCTCCGGATCGCCCTCGAATCGGTCGCGGAGCTCGTCGAGGAGCTCGACGGGACCGTCGTCGTCACCGCCGACCACGGCGAGGCGTTCGGCGAGGAGGGCGTGTGGGAGCACCACATCGAGACGCACATCCCGCCGCTGATGGAGGTCCCGTGGCTGGAAGTCGAGTGATCGATCGGTCGGCGACGGCGGTCGTCTCCGGCCTCCCGACCCCCGCCGACGCGACGCGATGAAGGTCAGCCACTACTTCGAGTTCGAGGACCGCGTGACGGGCGGTATCAAGGAGTCCGTCGTCCACCAGCGGAAGATGCTCGACCGCGAGGGGATCGCGTACACGACGGAGCCGACCCTCGACGCCGACGTGCTCCACTGCAACCTGATGGGGCCCCGCTCGGTGTGGTACGCGAAGCGCGCGAGCGACCGGGGCGTGCCGGTGGTCGCGCACACCCACGTCACCGCCGAGGACTTCGGCGACAGCTTCCGCTTTACCAACGCGCTCGCGAAACCGCTCAGGCCCTATCTCAGCCGGGCGTACGGGCTCGCCGACGCCTTAGTCTGCCCCTCCGAGTACAACCGCGGCGTGATCGAGGAGTACACCGACGCCCCGACGACCGTCATCTCGAACGGCGTCGACCGCGAGAAGCTGTCGGGCTTCGAGTCGCTGGAGGGGGAGTACCGCGAGCGGTACGACCTCTCCCCGCCGACCGTCTTCCTCGTCGGCCACGTGATCAAGCGGAAGGGGTTGGAGACGTTCGTCGACCTCGCCCGCGCGCTCCCCGACGTCGACTTCGCGTGGTTCGGGCCGCTCGACCTCTCTTTAAAAGGCCGCGAGACGACCCGGCTCATCGAGGAGTCGCCCGACAACTGCACGTTCACCGGCTTCGTCGACGATATTCGCGGGGCGTTCGCCGCCGGCGACGTGTTCCTGTTCCCGACCCACGAGGAGAACGAGGGGATCGCGCTGCTGGAGGCGATGACGGCCGGGAAGGCCGTCGTGGTCCGCGACATCGAGACGTTCTCGTGGCTCGACGACGGCGAGGACTGCCTCAAGGTCGATCCCGCCGACGGGGACTCTGAGACCGAGGCGTTCGCCGACGCGATCCGGCGACTGGAAGACCCTCAGCTCCGCGAGCGGCTCGGGTCGAACGCGGCCGCCCGCAGCGAGGTGTTCTCGCTCGACGCCATCGCCGAGCGGTACCGGTCGCTGTACGATCGGCTGGTGTGACTCCTTCCCCCCGAGTTTCGACCGCTTCGACCGCTTCGACCGCTTCGACTCACCCGCAGCGTCCGTGTCCAAACCGCAGTTGGTATGTCGGTGAGTCCACTCCCTGCAGGTAACATGACACGCGTGAGCGTCATCGGCTGCGGGAACATGGGGGGTGCCCTGTTGCGCGGCCTCGCGAGAACCGACTCGTATCACCTGACGGCGATCGACCTCGATCCCGACGCGCTCGCCGCCGTCGCGGACGTCGTCGACGAGACGACTGAGGACGTCGACGCGGCGACGGAGGCCGACATCGTCGTCCTCGCCGTGAAGCCGGACGTCGCCGAGCACGTGCTCGCGGACCTCGATCTGTCCGCCGACCAGCAGCTCGTGACGCTGGCCGCGGGGCTCCCCCGCGACTTCGTCGCCGAGCGGACGCCCGCCACCGTCGTCCGGATCATGCCCAACCTCGCGGCCGAGACCGGGGACATGGCCGCGGCGGCGACGAACGAGGGCCTCACCGACGAGGTGCGCGCCATGCTCGACGACGCTGGGGAGTTCGTCGAGGTCGACGAGTCGCTGATGGACGTCTCGACCGCGGTCAACGGCAGCGGGCCCGCCTTCGCTTTCTACCTCATCGACGCGATGAAACGGGCCGGCATCGACGGCGGGCTCGACCCCGAGCAGGCCGAGACGCTCGCCGCCCAGACGTTTAAAGGGGCGGCCGAGACCGTACTCCGAGACGACCGGAGCGTCGACGAGCTCATCGACGCGGTCTGCTCGCCGAACGGGACGACGATAGAGGGCATGGAGGTCCTCTGGGACAGCGACGCCGACGAGGCGGTGGTCGACGCCGTCGCGGCGGCCGAGCGGCGCTCGCGGGAGCTGGCCGAGGCGTTCGATGACGAGTGACGGCGTCGCGGTCGGAGAAGTGGACTCGGACGCCGTCGACCGCGCGCGGACCGCGGCCGCGGAGGCCGACCGCGTGGTGGTGAAGGCCGGAACCAACTCCCTGACGGACGAGGAGTCGCGGCTCGACCGGGTGAAGCTCGACAAGCTCGTCGCCGACGTGATGGACCTGCGCCGGCGCGGCAAGGAGGTCGTTCTCGTCTCCTCGGGCGCCGTCGGCGCCGGCGTCGGTCGGTTGGGCAACGGCGAGGGGGTCGTCGACGTCGACATCGACCGCGGGAGCGACATCATCGACGAGCGTCAGGCGCTCTCGACGGTCGGCCAGAGCCTCCTGATGCGCCACTACACGCAGAGCTTCGATCGCTACGACCAGCCGGTCGCGCAGATCCTCGTGACCGGCGCCGACCTCGACGCGCCCGAGCGGTTCGACAACTTCACGAACACCGTCGAGACCCTGCTGGACTGGGGCGTCGTCCCCGTCGTCAACGAGAACGACGCGGTGGCGACCGACGAGCTCCGGATCGGCGACAACGACATGCTGTCGGCGTCGGCGGCGATCGCGCTCGACGTCGACCTGCTGGTCACGCTCACCGACGTCGACGCCGTGTACACCGGGCACCCGAAGCGCGACCCGGAGGCGACCGCCATCGAGGCCGTCGGAACGAACTACGACGCGGTCCGAGAGCTGATCGGTGACAGCACGGCCACCGATTTCGGGGGGATCCGAACGAAGGTGGAGGGGGCCCGAGACGTGGCCGAGAGCGGCACGCCGGCGGTGATCGCCGGCTCCGCGACCCCGGACGTGTTAGACCGGATCGCAGCCGGTAAACCGACGGGCACGCTATTCGTACCGACAGCGGGTGAGACGAATGAGTGAGACAACGGAGATCGAGCGCGACACGGACGAACTGATCGAGGGGTCACAGCGGGCCGCCCTGCGGCTCGCCAACGCCGACGAGGCGACGCGGGACGCCGCGCTCCGGTCGATCGCCGACGCGCTCCGCGCGAACGAGGAGGCGATCCTCGAGGCGAACGCGCGGGACGTCGAGGCGGCCGAGGAGATGTTGGAGCGCGGCGAGTACACGCAGGCGCTCGTCGACCGCTTGAAGCTCGACGCCGCGAAGCTCGACGACATCGCCGGGATGGTCGAGTCGGTCGCCGAGCAGGACGACCCCCTCGGCCGGACGCTCGCCGCCCGCGAGCTCGACGAGGGGTTAGAGCTGTACCGCGTCTCTGTCCCCATCGGCGTGGTCGCCACCGTGTTCGAGTCGCGGCCGGACGCGCTCGTCCAGATCGCGGCGCTCGCGTTGAAGTCCGGCAACGCCGTCATCCTCAAGGGCGGCAGCGAGGCGAGCGAGTCGAACCGCGTCCTCCATCGGGTGATCCGCGAGGCGACCGCCGACCTCCCCGACGGCTGGGCGGGGCTCGTCGAGGCCCACGAGGAGGTCGATCGGCTCCTCGAACGCGACGACGCCGTCGACCTGGTGATGCCGCGGGGCTCCTCGGAGTTCGTCTCCTACATCCAGGACAACACCCAGATCCCCGTGCTCGGTCACACGGAGGGTATCTGTCACGTCTACGTCGACGACGACGCCGACCTCGAGATGGCCGCCGACGTCGCCTTCGACGCGAAGGTGCAGTACCCTGCGGTGTGTAACGCGGTCGAGACGCTGCTCGTGAACGAGTCCGTCGCGTCCGACCTGCTCCCGGACCTCGTCGAGCGCTACGAGGCGGCGGGCGTCGAACTGCGCGGGGACGAGGCGACCCGTGAGATCGTCGACGTCGGCGCCGCGACCGACGACGACTGGGACACGGAGTACGGTGACCTCGAACTGTCGATCAAGCTCGTGGACGACGTGTACGACGCGGTCGAGCACGTCAACGCGCACGGCTCGAAACACACCGAGTCCATCGTTACCGAAGATCAGGCGGCCGCCGAGGCGTTCATGACCGGAATCGACGCCGCGAGCGTCTTCCACAACGCCTCGACCCGCTTCGCCGACGGCTACCGCTACGGGCTCGGGGCCGAGGTCGGCATCTCGACCGGCAAGGTCCACGCGCGCGGTCCGGTCGGGCTGGAAGGGCTCACCACCTACAAGTACTACCTGGAGGGCGACGGCCACCTCGTCGCGAGCTACAGCGGCGAGGACGCGCTCCCCTTCACGCACCGCGAACTCGACGCCGAGTGGGCGTTCGGCGGCGAGTAGGCGTCTCCGTTCGCTTTTCCGGTTTGTCGCTCCGCGTTTTTCGGTCCCGCCTGAGTTCGCTTTCGGCCGAGATTTTGTATAGCGATATATGATACAAGAGATCGGCTTCGGACAGAACTCTGTCGTTTCAGTCAGGACAGTATTCTGTCTCACTCCGGAATCATTACCCCGCGCGCCCGCCCAGCGTGGGGCATGGCCGATTCCGACTGGGGCGACTGGCTGCCGCGCGCGGTCGCGGACGCCGACCCCGACACGGTGGCACTGTGGTACCTGGGCTGTAACGGCTTCGCGATCAAGGGCAGCGAGGGCACCGTCCTCTGGATCGACCCGTACGTGGGCACCGGCGACCCGCCGCGCACGGTCCGGATGATCCCGGTTCCCTTCGACCCCGCCGACGTCGACGTCGCGAACGCGGTGCTGGCGACCCACGAGCACACCGACCACGTCCACGGCCCCTCGCAGGCGCCGATCCTCGCGAACACGGACGCCGACTTCGTCGCGCCCGACGACTCGCTGGCGGTCGCGCGCGAGGAAGAGCGGTGGACCGAGAATTGGGACGTCGAGAGCGAGGCCTTCCTGGAAGTGACCGAGGGTGACGAGCTGCGGATCGGCGAGTTCACGGTTCACGTCGTGGAAACGCAGGACTCTGACGCCACGCACCCGGTCGGCTACGTGATCGAGCACGACGCCGGCACCGTCTTCCACGCCGGGGACAGCAAGCCGTCCGACTCCTTCCCGGGGCTCGCCGCGGAGTTCGACATCGACCTCGGAATCCTAGCGTTCGGGTCGGTGGGGGCGGTCCCAGACAAGGAAACCGGCGAACCCGTCCGCACGAAGTGGTACAGCGACGAGAACGAGATCGCGAAGGCGGCGAACGACCTCGCGCTCGACCGGCTCGTCCCGACCCACTGGGACATGTGGAAGGGGTTGACCGCGGACCCGACCGCACTCCACGAACACGTGCGGAGCTTCGAGCACCCGAACCGACTGGAGATCGTCGAGATCGGCGATCGGATCGACCTGTAGTCGCCCGGTGACCCGAACCGGCAAGTGGGCGCGATCGAGTCGGTCAGGCTTTTTTCGGGGGCACGGGGTTATCAACGCCGAAACGCGGCCCGTGGAATTTAAGCCCCTGCTCCGGGAGGTGCCGGTATGAGCGAACGGACGGCAGAAGCGACGACGACCGTCGACGAGGACGGTATTCGCGTCGAGAAATCCTTCACCGACGACGCGTTCCCCGTGCCCGCGGTGAGATTCGAGCTCTCCTCGACCCGCGAGGACCCCGTGCGCGTGCGCATCGTGGACCGGATCCCCGAGTCGTTCCCGATGGACCGCATCGGGTTCCACCCGGAGTACGAGAGCGAGAACTGGACGGCGTACAAGGACCACCGCGTCGAGTTCGAGCGCGTCCTCGACCCGGGCGACACGGTCGAGACCGTGTTCGGGATCCGCGACGACGACCCGGACCTCGACGGGTTCCTCGGCACGCCGAGCATCGAGCACGTCCCGGTCGGCGAGGAGATCGAGGACGTCCTCGGCACCGGCGACACCGACGCCGTCAGGGAGGTCCTCTCCGGCGACCGCGCCACCCTCCCCGGCATGGAGGACTCGCTCGCCGAGGCTGAGGACGAAGAACCGGTCGAGACGGACGCAGAGGAAGGTGTCGAGGGCGAAGCGGCAGCCGAGGCCGGTGTCGACGAGGCGGACGACTCGGACGCCCCCGAACCGCGGGCCGTCTCCGCGGAGGGGACAGCCGCGGTCACGGTCCGAGACGACGAGCGCGAGGCGAAGGCCGAATCGGAACCGTCGCCCGACGCAGACGAAGCGCCCGATTCCGACGACGAGAGCGAAGCGCCCGTTTCCGACGACGAGGGAGGGGACACCGACCTTGACGAGCCGGCCGACTCGGGGGCCGTCGAGGCCGCGGAACCGGACGAAGACGCTGGCGAACCCGCCGGCGCCGTAGCTGCCACGGACGTCTCGTCCGAAGGCGGTATCGCGTCCGCGCTCGCCGCCGAGATCCGCGCCGGCGAGGTCGCGGACGAGGACCTCGAGACGCTCAGCGAGGAGCTCGACGTCGGCGTCCCGCGGAGCGTCGACGTGCGCATCGCTCGGCTCCAGTCGAGCGTGGCCGACATCGAGGCGTACGCCGACGCGCTCGCGGAGTTCATCGACGGCGAGGGGACGGCGCGGGAGATCCTCGACGAACTCGACCGAAAGGTGGAGACCGTCGAATCCGAAATGGACGCGCTCGACGACCGGGTCGACGCGGCCGACGCTGACCGGGAGGACCTGCGCGAGACGGTCGGTCGGGTAGACGACTCCGTCGAGGCGGTCTCGTCGGAGGTCGACGCCGTGACCGAGCGCGTCGCGGGCGTCAGCGACCGGGTCGACGGGGTCGAAGGCGACGTCGACGACGTGGCGGCGACCGTCGATAACGTCGCGGACGACGTCTCGCGGCTCGACGAGGAGACCGCAGCGCTCGAGGAATCGCTCGACGACGCGGGCGACGACATCGAGACGCTGTACGAGGAGGTCGACGACGCCGCCGCCGCGGCCGAGTCGACGGCGGACCGCGTCGACGACGTGGAGTCCCGTATGGGGCGCTTCGACGAGGAGTTCGACGACCTGTGGGACGACTTAGCGGAGGTCGACACCCGGCTGACGGAGATCGAAGACAGGCTCGGCGAGGACCTCGACGATGTCGAAGCGGAGATCGACGATATCAACGACCACCTGGAGGAGTTAGAGGCCTTCCGGGAGCGGCTCAACGAGGCGTTCGGACCGTAACGACGAGCGGCAACTTTTAAATAGACGCTCGCTTCGACGGTTCCGCTCGACGGACGCCTCTCCGCCGTTCTCCCGTGGCCGCACGGCGACCGACCGAAAGCGCAACCCGTTTTAGCCGCGGCGACCCACTCCGGGTAATGAGCGAACCGGTACCGGTCGCCGTTCCGCGGAAGGGTCGGCCCCTCGAAGCGGTCCTCGAACGGATCGCGTCCGTCGGCCGGGACGACCGGCTGGACCGCCTTGCAGACAGCGTGAGCAACACGCTCCGCTACGAGAAGGCGATCACGAAAGGCGGCGTCGAGGCCGACGACGGCCCCTACGAGCGGCTGGCCGAGTACTCCGACCCGCACGCCCCGGCCGAGCCGGAGTTCACGCTGCTGCGCGACGACCGCGACGGGAAGCCCCGTCGGATCGTCTTCGACGCCGCGACCGTCGATATCGGCGACGTCAGGCTGAAGCTCGTCGGCCGCGAGGAGCCGTTCCGCGCCCTCCGGACCCACGAGTTCGCGCTCGGGTTCGACTCGGCGGACCTCGTCTTAGAGGAGGTCGTCGGAATCCGGCCGGACGGGCTCGGCGAGATCGCCGACGTCAACGAGCGGATCGATCCGGTCGACACCGACGTCCGCGTCGTCAACGGGCTCGGTGACACTGTCTACCACACGCTGATGGGTCGGCCGGAGCGGCTCGACCCGGGGACCGACCTCGGCCGCGCGTTCCTCGCCGACTACGAGGGGCCGCTGTGTATCTCACCCCGATACGAGCGGCTGGTCACCGCAGTGCTGGGCACGGACGCCCTCGGCGGGGTCGACTTCGTCTACCCGAACCCGGACGAAGAGGAGGAGGCGGGGATCGCACGAGCGGGCCTCGGCGTCTACCTCACCGTCACCGGGTCGACCGCCCGCGAGCACGGCCTCGTCGTCGGCGAACACCTCTTCCCCAGCGAGACCGTGTTGATGCGGAACGCGGCCGAGAGCGACCCGCGAGTCGAACGCGCGATAACCGCCCTCGACGTCGACGACGCGACCTCCGAGATCCGAGTCTGATCCCGGCAGTTTCTATAGCGATATAAGATATGCTCGTTGTGGACGGAACGTGCGCTCACGACGGATCCGGGACGTTTTCGGAGGCTATCCGGTCTCGTACCGGACGAGCCGCCGATAGAGCCGGTCGGATCGCGAACGACACCTTCCTCCCCCTATTTTCGACGAGTTCGACTGAGCGCGTCGCCAGACTGTATTGGAGGTGCGAGGCGATCGAAATACTGACCGTCCCAATAACGCTCGCCGCCGAACGATTCAGTCCGTTTCATCGATTTCGGTAGATCCGGGCGGGACGGGATCGCGAGGGAAATCGATCCGCCGATTTGTGACCTTCGACAGCCGACAGAACTGTTGTAGCGCCGAGATAGTATATCCGATATTTTGATACCTTAGATTCGATTTCCAGCTCTACAATTCAAGATATTATGTTTGAACGCTGGATTTGAGAGCACTACAGAACTGTATAAGTGACCTTATCCGGAATTGTGGGATAGATTGAAGTCGGCGGCCGGACAACTCGGATCCAACGATGAGCGACGATCGACGCTCGGTGAAGACGTACGTCCCCGCCGAGCAAAAGGATCGGTGGCAGGAGCACGCGGACGAACTCGGGATGTCACAGAGCGAGTTCGTCCGGACGATGGTACAGGCCGGTCGCCGCGGGTTTTCGCTGTCCGATTCCGGAAAGGCCGCCGAACCCGGTCCTTCGGGGTCTGACCCCGAGGGTGACACCCTCGAAACGAGGGTCGAAGCGGCGCTCGCCGACGGGCCGCTCTCGTGGGAGGAGCTGACGGAAGCCGTGGTCGGCGACTTCGAGGATAGGTTGGAGGACGCGCTCGACGCGTTACAGGATCGCAACCGCGTCCGGTACAACGGACGGAAGGGCGGGTACACCCTCACCGATGAGTAGCGCCCGAGCGCCGGACGAGGTTTCGGACCCGGTGGGATACTTCATCGAGGACCTCACCTACCACGGGAAGACGGAGCGCACCCGCGAGTCCTACGAGCGCGTCCTCCGACGGTTCGAGGCGTTTCTCGGGCCCGAGACGACGCCCGATTCGGCGACGCACCGCGACTGCATGTCGTTCGTCCACTCGCTGCGCGGCGACGTGGCGGACAGCACGGTGGCGACGTACGCCGCCTACCTCCATCGATTCTACGGGTACATGACCGAGGTCGGCGTCTTCGAGGGTAACCCGATGACGCTCGTAATGGAGGAGATGGACGAGACGGTCGATAAGGACCCCGCCCGACGCGACATCCCGATCCCGGCGATGCGCGAGTTCGTTGCCGGGATCCGGCACCCCCTTCACCGGGCTCTCGTGGTGACGCTGCTCAAAACCGGTATGCGGGTCGGAGAGTGCTGTAACTTGGATCTCCGCGATCTCGCCGTCGACGACCCGGAGCTTCGGGACGCATACGACCTCGGAGCCCGTCCCGTGCTCGCGGACCGGCCGAATTCGCTGTACGTGACCCCCGAGGCGACCGTCGGCGAGGAGCTGAACGGCGAGGTCAGGACCGCCTCGAACAAGCGCAAGCGCGGGACAGTGATCCCCGTCGACGACGAGCTGGCGCGGACGCTGAAGCGCTGGCTGGCGATCCGGCCCGACAGCCCCTCGTCGGCCGAGCCGCTGTTCGTCGGGACAGCCGAGGGATGGGGCGAGCGGCTCGATCCGCAGGCGGTGCGGCACGTCGTCGAGCGGTACGCCCGGGAAGCGGGGTGGTACCGAACGGGGGGCGGGGCCGCCGAGAACGTCACGCCGCACTACTTCCGACACTTCTTCACGACGCACCTGCGCGACAGGACCGGCGACCGCGGTGTGGTCAAATATCTGCGCGGCGACGTCGCCGACGACGTGATCGACACCTACACCCACAACTGGGGAGACCAGGTCCGAGAGACGTATGAAGCGAACGTCTACCGGCTGTTGGAGTAGTTTAGGGACGTTTTGTTGTCTCAGAAACGACGTGGACCGCGTCGCAAACCGTACGCGTAAATCATATAGCGCTATACAAAATTGTCTTTCGCGCCTGGGTTCACTCCATTCCCTGAAACCCCCGGAAAGTGCCGAAAGAGCCGTGCTGCCCGGAGAAAACCGAATTCGTCTCGTCGACAAGTCGTTCTCTTGGATAGTCGACGAGAAGTGGACCGGGGTCTGAGCGGCAAATGAAGAAGCGGGACATTCCCTGAACACGTTCGGGGTATTCCCCAAGGGGGCATAGGTCGTAGCGCGTGGCAGGCACATGTTCGACGACCTCGACGTGGACCGGCGGCCCCTCGTCCTGATCTGGGAGGTGACGCAGGCGTGCGGGCTCGCCTGCCGTCACTGTCGGGCCGACGCGAAGCCCAAGCGGCACCCGGAGGAGCTGACGACCGCCGAGGGGAAGCGACTCCTCGACGACGCCGCGGAGTTCGGTGACGGCCAGCTGGTCGTCCTCTCCGGCGGCGACCCGCTCGCCCGCGACGATCTCACGGAGCTGATCTCGTACGGCGACGACCTGGGCCACCGGATGACGATCACGCCGAGCGGAACGGCGTCGCTGACCCCCGACCGCGTCGAGGCGCTCGCGGACGCGGGGATCCGGCGAATGGCGCTCAGCATCGACGGGGCGACGCGCGAGAGCCACGATCGGTTCCGCGGCGAGGAGAGCTTCGAGGACACGCTTCGCGCGGCGCGGGCCGCACGCGAGGCCGGACTCCCGCTCCAGGTCAACACCACCGTCTGCGCCGAGACCGTCGCCGAGCTCCCGGCGATCCGGGACCGGGTGCGCGACCTCGGCGCGGTGCTCTGGAGCGTTTTTTTCCTCGTGCCGGTCGGTCGCGGCCGGATCCTCGACCCGATCCCCCCGGAGCGCGCCGAGCGGGTGATGGAGTGGCTCCAAGACGTCGCCGAGGCGGAAGGCTTCGGCGTCAAGACCACCGAGGCGCCGTTCTACCGTCGGGTCGGACTTCAGCAAGACAGAGCCGACGGCGCGGCTCGCCGGAGAGGCGGGATCACGGCCGGGCGCGGCTTCGCCTTCGTCAGCCACACCGGGGAGACGTACCCGTCCGGGTTCCTCCCGAAGTCCGCGGGCAACGTCCGGGACCGGTCCGTGGTCGACATCTATCGGAACGCGGAGCTGTTCGAGTCGCTCCGGGATCCGGACCGATTCGAGGGGAAGTGCGGCGCCTGCGAGTTCAGACAGGTCTGCGGGGGGAGTCGATCTCGGGCGTTCGCCGCGACCGGGGACCCGCTGGGGAGCGACCCGCTCTGTCCGTACGTTCCGGACGGATACGACGGCGAACTACCGGAGACGCTGACGGGCGAGAACGCGGGCGTCTCCGACGCGGCGGACTGAGGGCCGGCGTCGCTGAGGCTACAGGTCGTCCGAGTCGAGGACTCGGTGCGGGACGTTCTTATCGCGCAGCTTGGAGGTGTGTCGCGGGATCTCGTCGGTCACCGCGACGAGCAGGACGTCGAGGCCGAGCATCCCCGCCTCGGCGACGCCGTCCGCGGTTCCGAAGCGGATGTCCGGGTCCGCGTCGCTTCTGGAGACGAGCGCGTACGCCTCCGTGCCAGCGACCGCGAGCAATCCGTCCTCGGGGACGTGCGTGGGGACCACACTCGGATCGGGCGGGGCCTCGTCGGTGACGGTCGGGACCGGAAGCACCGAGACGGTGCCCGTGTCGTAATCGACGACGCCCTCGAAGTCGGCGACGCCGACCGCCGCGCCCCGCTCGGCGCTCGTGACGGTGACCGCGGTCGCCGTGCCGCCCGCGGGGTTTGCGTGGAGGACGCCGTCGCGCATCACGAGGCCGACCTCCCTCCCCTCCGCCACGTCGTCGAGCGCGATTGCGGCGTCGACCTCGACGCTCCCGAGGACGTCGGAGTTCACCCGTTCGAGGTACGCCTCCAGGTCGTCGGTCCGAGAGATGAGCCAGTCGACCCCCTCCTTCGTCACCTCGTATCGGCCGCGACCCCCCTTCTCGACGTATCCCGCCTCGACGAGGTCTCGGACGTAATCGCTGACCGCCTGCGAGGTCACTCCGATCGTGTCTGCGATCTCGCCCTGGCTCACGGCCGGCTGTCGGGCCGCGATCTCGACGAGCACCTGGTAGCGCGTCGCGCTCCGCTTGTTCTCGAGGACGTCCGGCGAGTCCCCGCCATCGGCGTCGGCCATTATCGGGAATTCGGCGGCCGCAAATAAAGTAGTGTTGTCTATCTGATCGCGTCGTCGCCCCAGAGGCCGTCTCTCGGCGGCAGGTACAAAATAGGCCTTTTCTAAGACAATCCTAATTGAGTCGAGCTGCGATCGACTTGTACGCCAGAACGCGAACTCGGGCGAAACGCGGCCGTCACCCTCGTCGATCCCGACCCGTCAGGGCTGGGCGCCGGGTGCCGTCGACGTCTTACAGCGGCAGAACGCCGTCGTCATCGTCGCCGTCGTCCGACCCGTCGTCAGTCGTGTTGTCGTCAGTCGTGTCGTCATCGGTCGTGTCGTCGCCGGTGGAATCACCGTCCGTGGTGTTTCCGTCGGTGGCTTCTCCGTCGTCGGTTTGGTTCCCCCCGTCGTCCGTGGTGTTTCCGTCGGTACCGCTCTCGTCGGCGCTCGAGTCGCGCACGTCGTCGCCCTCGTCGAAGATGTCGGTCTCGATCGTCTCCTCGTAGGTCAGTTCGTCGAGCGGGACGGTGACCTCCTCGCCGGTCGGGAGCTCGATGACGGCGTAGAACTCGATCCGGAGGTCGCTCACCTGGTGGCCGCGCACGTCCGCGTCAAGGTGCGTGACCCACCACTCGTCGAGGCGGCGGTTCTGGAGGGCCGTCGTGAACTCGATCGTCTCGGCGCTCCGCGAGGGGATCACGTACCCCTCCTCGGTCTGTCCGGAGGCCATCTCGACGCCGTTCATCGTGACATCGTAGCCGATCTCCGAGACGGCGTACGGTTCGAGGTTCGGGTTGTAGACGGTGAACGCCATATCGATGGGCGTCTCGGCCTCGCTGACGCTCCCCCACTCGCCCCGCGTCTCGTTGACGTAGAGGATCGGGTCGTCGGTCAACGCGCTGTCGGCGTTCACCGGACGCGTCTCGTCCGAATTAAAGGCGCCGAGCAGGTCGGTCGTGATCTCGCGGCTACGGCTGAACTCGACGCTCCGCCCGAGCAGACCCGAGGTGACGCTGGCGTCGATACCGACGGTCGTCCGCTCGCCGCTGCGGACGTGGCTGACCCACCACGGCGGGATCGCGTCGTTCCGGAGGTCGGTTTCGAGGGGGATCGTGGAGTTTCCGGTTCCGACGCGCACGCCCTCTCGGCCGCCCTGGGCCATCTCGATGTCGTTCATCGAGACCGTGTAGTTCACCGAGACGCCGTCGAGCCTGACGCCGACCGGGTTCGGGTTCGAGACGACCAGGTCCGTTCGGACCTCGGTGGTCTCGCTTGTCACGTCGCCGAAGGTGTTGTCGACGGCCGCGACGCTCGGGACGCCGAGTATCCCGACAGCGAACGCGCCGCCGACGGCGGCCGCGACGACGAGCAGTCCGACGAGGACGATCCGCAGTTTCGAACCCGTGAGCGTGCCGAGCGCGGATCCGAGAAGCATACACCAGCCAATCCGACCGGGTCGTAAAATCGTACCGCTTCCGGGAGCGCAGCTATAACACGTCGCCGATCCGCACCGGCTCGCCGTCCAGGTCGGGCTCCTCGGCGACGATCTGGAGGACCTCGTGGTCGGTGACGTCGCGGAACCCCTTGCCGGTCGCCTCCTCGATCAGGTCCTTCTCCAGTTCGAACTCGGTTCCCTCGTAGACGACGTCGACGCCGTCGTCGGTGAACGTCAGGTCGGTGCTCATGGTCCGTCGTAGGCGGCGATCGGATAAAAGGGGCGTGACACGACCGCGATCCGGAGTCCGCGGGCCGTCGCTCGTCGGTCTCGGTCGGCGAGGCGGTTACTCGTCGTCGCCGTCGTCTTTCATCTCCGAGAGGCGCCCGACCAGGTCGTCGGTGGACGCGCCGCCCTCGATGGAGACCTCGCCGTCGTGGTCGTTCTCGTGGACGTTCACGGCGTCGTCGTCGTCGGTGTCCACGTCCTGGTCCTTCTGCTCGCTCTCGTCGTACGATCCGAATCCCATACCTGAGTCTCCCGCGCCGGACTCAAAAGGGTAGTGACCTGCCGACGATATGGGGACGGACCGCACGCGCGGCGCTCCGGAGGGGAGACCGTCGGACTGAGGCCCGACGCCCGCTCGCATGCGACCGCACCGCTCGCAACGCGGCGTCGCGTCCCTCTGAATCCGCTGTCGCGTCACTCCGGGAGGTCCGCAGTCCGACGCGCGTCGGACGCCCCACACGGTTTATAGGCGCGGAGAGAGATTTCCCGGTGTGTCGCTGCGAGGAGACGGTCCGATAGAGGAGCTCGCGGTCCCGTCCGGGACGACCGTCGAGGAGCACGACCTCGTCGTCGACGGCGACGTGCTCGTCGGCGGCCAGTCGACGGTGGAGTTCGGGCTCCGCGGGCGCAACGTCGCGATAGGCGAGCGCGTGCGCGTCGGGAACGACATCGAGGCCGAGGGCGACTGCCGGCTCGACACGTGGTGTAGCGTCGACGGCAACGTCCTCGTCGGCGAGGACGCGTACCTCGGCGAGCGCGTGACCGTCACGGGGCGGCTGATGGTCTCGGGCGACCTCGACATCGGCGACGACGTGTCGATCGAGGAGGGGTTCGAGGCGAACGGCTGGATCGTCATCCGGAACCCCGTCCCCACCATCGTCTTCTACTTCATCGTCCTCTCGCAGCTCCTGCGGGTCGGCGAGACCGACGCGGCCGACGAGCTCGCGGAGGCGCTCGCCGACGGCGACGACGTGCGCGACCCTCTCTTGATCCCGCGCGGCGCCGAGATCTCCGACGACGCGTGGCGCGTCTCGACGCCCGCGACGGTCGGCGACGACTGCCGGATCCACGGCAACCTCCGCGCCGAGTCGGTCCGCGTCGGCGAGCGCAACGAGGTGTTCGGCTCCCTCCGCGCGCGAGAGGGGATCACGGTCGGCGCCGAGACGGTCATCCACGGCGACGTCACCACCCGCGGCGGGACGGTCACCATCGAGGCCGGCGCGCGGGTCCTCGGCGACGTCTCCGCCGGCGACCTCGTCGTCCACGACGGCGCCGAGATCGACGGCTCCCTCCGGGCCCGCGGCGAGATGAAGTTAGTCCAAGAGACGGGAAGCGAGGCCGGCGAGGACGGCCAAGACGAGGGGGAGACGGAGTCGACCGATGAGACAGAGTCGACCGATGAGACGGAGACGACCGATGAGGCGGAGACGGTCGACGACGAAGCGGTGGGTGAAGGCGAGGACGCGGAGACGGAGTCACCCGATGGCGCGGCGGCGGCCCAGGGGAACGACGACGAGGAAGCCGAAGGAGACGCGGAAACAGACGGCGATTCCGGGGACGAGGACGCCGCCGAAAACGGGCCCGCAGTCGACAGCGAACACGGGGCGGAACCGGAAGTCGACGGCGAACCGGAAGCCGCCGACGAGCCCGAAGACGGAAACCCCGAGACGGGGGACGACGGCTCGGAAGCCGACGAGGAGTCGGCAGAAGCGCCGCCGGTGAGAGACGCCGAGACGGTCGCCGCGGAGGGATCGACGGACGACGGCGAGAGCGACTCGGACGACGGCGAGAGCGACTCGGCCCCCGACGAAAGCGGAAGCGACGCGGGGTCCGGGACGGCGGAGGCGGCCGTCGACCCCGACGCGGAAGCGACGTAGCCGACGCCGCTTGGCCGATTTCTGACCGCGCTACCGCTCGGGAGCGGCGGCGACGAACACGTCATCGTGGAGCCGCTCGCAGACGACGTCGGCCAGCGTCCGGAGGTTCTCGGTGTCCTCGCGGTTGTACGAGACCAGCGTATCGAGGGCGTCCTCGTCGCCGCGCTCGTACTCCCGCCAGAGCCGAACAGCGTCTCGTCCCGAGATGTCCGGGCGGTCGCGGTCGATCCCGATCTCCTTCTCGATGGGTTTCAGCCCCCCGGAGAGCCCGATCCGCTTGCAGGGGTACATCAGGTCGAGGTGCGGCGTGTCGACGTCGATCCCGAAGGAGGTCTCGAGGAAGGGCACGTCGAACCGCGCGCCGTTGAAGGTCGCGAGCAGGCTGGCGTCGGCGAACTGCTCGCGGAGGCGGTCGGCGGTGAGGTCGTCGCCGGCGACGAGCGTGGTCGTCTCCCCGTCGCGGTGGAAGCTCACGGTCGTCACGCGGTCGCGGTGCTCGTCGAGCCCGGTGGTCTCGATGTCGAAGAAGCAGGTCTCCTCGCGGAAGTTCTCGTAGAGCCGCCAGCGCTCCCCGCTCGGGAACGCGCGGTCGAAGTAGGTCGCGTCGCCGTCGTCGAGCCGCGTCAGGGCCTCGACGATGAACGACTCGATCCGGTCGGCGGTGGTCGAGCCGACGCCCGCGACGTCGACGGCGGGATCGAACGCCTCCCACGTGGTGACGCCCTCGCGCCACAGCCGGCGCTCCGTCGTCTCGCCGACCCCCTCGACCGGGATGAAGCTGTTCTCGATGCGCATACCCGACCGCGGCGGCGCGCGGGCAAAAACCCGACGGGAGGCGGCGACGCGATTTATGCCGCCGCGGACCGAACGCGGGGACACGCATGTGCGGCCGCTACACCCTCTTTACCCCCGCCGCCGATCTCGAGACCCGGTTCGGCGCCGACTTCGGCGATGTCGAGCCCAGCTACAACTGCGCGCCCGGACAGGAGCTCCCGGTGATCGCCGACGAGGCGCCCGACCGCGCGACCCGGATGGAGTGGGGGCTCACCCCTTCGTGGGCCGACGAGTCGTTCGACCTCATCAACGCCCGCGCCGAGACGGTCCGCGAGAAGCGGAGCTTCGCCGACGCGTTCGAGCGCCGGCGGTGCCTCGTCCCCGCCGACGGCTTCTACGAGTGGGTCGAGGGCGGCGGGCCGGACGGGGCCGGTGGACAAGGCGGTCACGGCAACCGCGGGGACCGCGGCGGCTCCGGAAAGACTCCCTACCGCGTCGCCTTCGAGGACGACCGCCCGTTCGCGATGGCGGGGCTCTACGAGCGGTGGGAGCCGCCGGAGCCCGAGACGACGCAGACGGGGCTCGGCGCGTTCGGCGGCGGGCCGGCGGAGGGCGACGAGGACGAGGCCGACGGGCCCGTGGAGACGTTCACGGTCGTGACGACCGAGCCGAACGCGCTCGTCGCCGACCTCCACCACCGGATGGCGGTGATCTTGGACCCGGACGAGGAAGAGACGTGGCTCCGCGGCGACCCCGACGAGGCCGCCGCGCTGCTGGACCCGTATCCGGCCGACGAACTCGCCGCGCACCCGGTTTCGACGCGGGTGAACTCCCCCGCAGTCGACGCCCCGGAGCTGATCGAACCGGTCGGCGGAAAGTAATCTTTTTCTACCTGTTTGCTGAATGAAAGAATGAAATGCCCTCCCTCCCGCAGATCGGCGTCGCCGGCGGTCCGGAACTACTCGTCGCGCTCCTCCTTCTCGGGATACTGGTCGTCCCGGCGCTGCTCGTGTCACTGATCGTCTACCTAGACGCGACGGACCGAGACAGCCGCCACGCGATCGCGTGGGCGCTCGGCGCGCTCCTCGGCGGCGTCGTCGTCTGGGTCCTCTACTTCGCCGTCCGCGACGAGGTCGGTCCGAGCGGGTCGGCCGTGAACGGTCGACCGTGATCGCGGGGTCGATGATAGCTGGAGCGGTGATCGCGGGAGCGGCGGAAGCCCCGTCAGCGGAGCGTCGGAGTCAGGGCGCGACCAAGTCGACGACTGTCTCGTCGTCGACGACCACGTTGTACGCCCCCTCGTCGTCGTTCCAGAGCACGAGGCCGTTCTCGACGAAGACGACCGCGCCGTAGTCGGCCCGCCGGAGGTCCTCGTTGAGCACGGTCTCGCGCGTGCAGACGAGGTAGTGGTCCACCGTCTGTGAGCCGTCGCCGACGCGGTAGAGCGCGTTGTCGCCGTCGCTGAGGTCGTGGCTGAGTTTCACCGCGAGCAGGTTCACGCGGTCGGTAACGTGCTCCTCCGAGTCCGCCATCCGCGCGCAGCGGTCGTCGCTCGCCCGGACGTCGACGCGGCGCTTCCCGTCGTGTCGGAGGATCGCGTACGCGAACTGGACGTCGACGTTGACGAACTCGCCCGGCTCGTCGGTCGATCCGCGCTCGGCCGCCTCGTCGAGCCGCCGCTGGAAGGGGGGCACGTCGAGGTCGTCGGCGACGTCGAACGACCAGCCGCCGTCGGAGGGGGTCTCGTCCGGCCAGAGCCGGAGCGTGGGCGAGTACGTCTCGACGCCGCTCGTCGGCGTGACGACCTCGCGTTCGATCTCGCGGAGCCCCATCGCGGTGTTGCGGTCGGCGGGCGCGAAGGCGACGACGCTCCCATCGTCGGCGAGGCGGTCGATCGCGGCATCGACGACCGAGACCGGGTCCGCGAGCTCCGAGAGGACGTTCCCGAAGACGACCAAGTCGAAGGGGCCGTCCGGGGCGTCCGACCCCTCGGCGTCAGCCCGCGCCGTCTCGCCGTCGGTCCCGAGGAACGACTCCGCCGTCGTCTCGTGGATCGTCGGCCGAAAGTTGCGGCCGGTCTCCTCGAGCATGCGGTCGAGCACGTCGGCCGCGGCGCTCGGCTCGACGGCGTGGTAGTCGACGACGGCGTCGTCGGGGAGGTAGTCGTGGAGGCCGAGCGCGGGGCCGCCGACGCCCGCGCCCACGTCTAGGACGCGGAGGGTCCGGTCTACGAGCCCGTTCTCGACGAGGTCGTCGAGGACGTACCCGATCGTCGCGTAGTAGGCGGGGAGGTGGTAGATCGCGTACCCGAGCGCGGCGACGGGGTCGTACTCGACGTCGTTCTCGTAGAGGTAGTCCGACTTCAGCCGCCGGACCGCCTCGCGGAGTTCCTCGCCGGACTCGTCGCGGTGCCAGTTCGCGCCGAACTCCTCGACGAGGAGGTCCTCTAAGGCGAACGAGTAGGCGTCGGGGAACGCGGTCGGCGCCCACTCGGGGTCGGGGATCGGTCCCTCGGGGACGGGCTCGAAGCTCCCGTCGTCGCGCTCGCGCAGGCGGAGGTCGAACGCCTCCTCGCGGAGCGTCTCGCGGACGACCGTCGGGTGCGGCGTCCCCTCGACGTACTCCGCGATCTCCTCGGGGTCGATCGGCCTGACGTTGCGCAGGTAGTTGGCGTTGTTTCGGACCGCGTCTCTGTCTATCATGAAATTGCTGTTACCGTGGTCGATCGGCTCACTCGTGTCGCTCTCGTCCCTCGCGGTCGCCGCGGGCCGCCTCGTACAGGTCGGCGAACGCCTCCGGGTCGGCGTCGGCGATCTCGCGGGCCGCGGCGGCCACGTCGTCGGCGCCGTCGAAGGCGCGCTGGATCTCGGCGTACACCCCGGGCGCGCCCTCGGTGACGGTGTCGGCGACATCGTCGAGCGCGGCCGAGACCGGGGTGTGGAACTCCTCGCGCACGTCGTCGCCCGCCAGCCGCCACGCGAGGACCGCCGCGTGCGCGCCGGCCTGCACCGTCTCCATCGCCCGGTCGTGCTCGGCGGGCGTCGTCTCGAACACGTCGTTGCCGCCGGCCTCGATCGCGGCCGCGATCCCCTCGACGACGGAGCCGCCCTCGTCGACCACGCAGGCGACGTTGCCCGGGACGCGCGGCGGCGCGAACAGCGGGTGGAAGCTCGCGCGTTCGAGGTCCGGCGCGTGCTCGCGCATCGCCGCGACCGCCTCGGTCATCTCGCCGGAGACGTCGAGGACCGCCCGCACCGCCCGGGGCGCGTACGCCTCGACCGCCGCGGGGACCGCCGACATCGGCACCGCGAGACACACCGCGTCGTGGGTCGTGTCGCCGTCGGCCGGGACCGCCGTCGCGTCGCGCGAGGCGGCGGCGTCGCGGGCGACCTCGGGGTCGCGGTCGGCGAAGGCGACCGCCGCGTCCACCGGCGACTCGTCGGCCGACACCGTGTCGGCGATCCACCGGCCGATCTCGCCCGCGCCCACGACGAGTAGGTCCATCGGTTGCCCGGACGGAGGGCGCGCGAGGCTTAAAAAGGCTCGACTCGGTCGCCGGTCCGGGGCCGCCCGCACCGTTCTGGGGCGAGCGCTACTCCGAGGCCGACCGCTCGGCGTCTCCGCGGAGCCCGAGGAGGCCATCGCCCGGGGCGAGGGCCCGGACGGCCGGGAACAGCGCCAGCGCGATCGCGAGCTCCAGCCCGCCGACCGCGAGGAACGCCGGCGTGTACCCGAACGCCTCGGTGGCGCCGCCGCCGACGAGGAAGCCGGCGAGGAAGCCGAGCGAGCCGAACACGTTGAACAGCCCCATCGCCGCGCCGCGGGCCTCGGGCTCGACGAGGTCGGTGACGAGCGCCATCGTCGCCGGCGCCATCAGCGCGCCGCAGACCCCGACGAGGGCCATCAGGCCGGCGGCGACGGGGTAGACCGGCGCGAGGCCGACGCCGACCGTGACGACCCCGTACGCGATCGACCCGACCACGACGGGGAGGAAGCGGCCCACCCGGTCGGAGAGCGACCCGAACGGCGACTGGAGCAGCGCGAACGGGACGAAGAAGAGCGCGAGCGTCGCGCCCGCGCCGGCGGCCGAGAGGCCGAAGGTCTCCGGGTCCTGAAAGTAGTAGACGCCGACTAAGGCGAAGAAGCCGGCCGTGAGTCGGTCGACGAACCCGAACGCCAGCGGGACGAGGAGCCCGCGGGTCGTCCGCGCTTGCGCGAGCACGTCGCGGAACCGGGCGTCGTCGCCGTCGCCCTCCGCGCTCGCCCTTCCGACTGCCCGGTCGTCGACGGCCGCCGCGAGCAGCCCCGCGCCCGCCAGCACCGCGGCCCCGGCGTACACCGGGTAGAACGTGTCGACGTCGGCGAGCGCCCCGCCGACCACGGACCCGAGGGCCGCGCCCAGCCCGATCGCCGTCCCGGCGGCGCCCATGTTACGCCCGTTGCCGCCGCGTAAGTCCATCAGCGACGTGATCGCGAGCGAGAACGCGCCGATCGTGAGCGCCCCGCCGACGACGCGGACCACGAGCGCCGCCCGGAAGCCGAGGCCGAGGCCCGGCACCGCCGCCAGCGCGACGTACGAGGCCGCGCCGCCGAGGGCGCCGGCGACGATCAGCGGGACCCGCCGCCCGAGGGCGTCGCTGGCGGCCCCCCAGACGACCGCGAAGGAGACGAACGCGCCGAACTCCGCGACGAGGAACCACATCCCGGCGTCGATGCCGGCCGGCGCGCCGAGCGCGACCACCAGGTCCGGCACGCCGGGGTAGAGGAGCACCTGCGAGACGAGCACCGCGAGCACGACGGCGCCGAGCAGCCGCCGTTCTCCGCGGTCGTCGTCGCTCATTTGCTTATAAAACGGGCCGAACGGGCAAAAGAACGACGCTCCGTGGGGAGGGCCGTGCCCGCGGCGAACCGCCCGTCTGGTCCCGTCGAAACGGTCGGCGGGGGCGCCGACGCCCTCCCGCCGCGCCTCGGGACTTTTTAAGCACCACGTTGAAGTAATCACCAGACCAACCGGTTTCCACCGACGACTGACGGCCGCGGGCGGCGGGACCCGCCCGCACAGTGAACTCGGCCGAAACTGATGACTGAAGGGACCAACGAATGAGATCGGAACGGAGCGCAAGCGACGCAACAGTCGGAGTTGAGCGCGGTCGATGATCGAACCGCTCGCCGCGACAGCCGTCGCGCTCGTGTTCTGGGTGACGCTCCTGTTGTACGGCTTCTCCTCGTTCTGGTGGCTGCTCGAAGTGACGGTCCTCGCGTACGGCTGGCGGGCCGACGACGAGAGCGAGATCGGCCTGGATAACATCCAAGTGCGTATTCTGACGTACAACTCGCCGTCGACCGTGCAAGTGACCGTGAACTCAGTCCCCGAGGGAGTGGCCGAGACGAAGGTGATAGCCGAGGCGGAGATGGACATCGACGGCGCCGACGTCCACGTCGTCCCCGACGAGTTCGAGAGCCAGGCGCAGAAGAAAGGCCGAGCCATCGAGTGGGCCCGTCGGCACGTCGCCTGCGAGCAGGAGTACATCCTGTACCTCGACGAGGACAGCATCATGGTCAACTTCGAGGGACTGCCGGCCGCCGACCTCGTCCAGATCACGGAACACCCGCTCCGGACCGGGTCCTGGCTGGTCTACCTCTGTGAGGTGTTTCGGGTCGGCTACCAGCGCGAACAGCGCGCCTTCCACCGCATGGCGTATCCCCTCTACGCGTGGGGCGGCGCCGTCGCCGTCCGGACCGAACTCGAGGACGAGGTCACGTGGGACGTCCCGACGATCACCGAGGACACAACGTACATCTGGCGGGCCGCCAAACACGTTAACCGCAAGGGCGGACGGTTCGACTACCGCCTGCTGAACAGACGGTTTCGGAACCAGGCCCCGCCCTCGATCCGGGAGATGTTCAACCAGCGACGGCGGTGGATGTCTGGGACGCTCCGGGACATGTACCGGCTCCCGCGGCGGTACCTCCCGCTCCAAGCCGCGCGAATTATCACCTGGACGCTGTCGCCCGTGATCCCGCTGTTGTCCGTGCTGGCGTTCCTCTATCCCGAACTGGTCCCGCAACACGGCCTCTATCAGATCGCCTCCGTCGGCCTGTTCAGTATGCTGTTCGTGTATATGACGGCGGGGCTGATCGAGTACCGCAAGTACCCCGAGCAGTGGCCCGTCTACCTCGCGTTGACACCGCTCGTCGTGACGCTCCACGCCGTCGGAGCGTTCTGGGGCATGCTCCGGCCGGCGAAGGACTTCAAGATAACCGAGAAGACGCCGGGGCGTGTCGGCGTGGAGACGCTCACGGAACTGAATCCCGACCTAGATGAGGAAATCATGGCGCCTAACGAAGAGACCGCGGAGCCCGGAAAAGAGACCGCGGCGTCCGACGGGGAGTCAGACGCCGCGGCGGCGTCGGCCAACGACTGAACGATCGGCTACCCCCATGTGCTCCCGCCGGCGTACTCGTCCTCGCATCGACAGGTGTCGATACCGAGCGCGGCGTAGACCCCGCAGGTGCCCGTGACGGCACCGGCTCCGAGAATCAAGACGAGGACCGCCAGCCCGCCCGTAACGGCCAGCGTGAGCGGCTCTCGGGGCATCGAGTAGTAGAGCCAGAGGGCGACTGCCGCCGCGATCGGCGCCAGCACCCCCCGTGCGATCCGGTCGCGACGGCCGACGTTCTGCTTTCTCCCAGCCATGTCACTAACGATACGTGTCCGATAAATAAATAGGTTACAATCGCGCGTTACACCGGTACCCGGACGCTCGCGCAGCGCCGCTCGCCTTCGACGCCGCTTACGACGCCGCCAGCCTACAGCGCCGAGTCGATCGCCGCCGAGATCGCCGCCGCGTCGTACCCCTCGACCGCCTCGCCGTCCACGAAGATCGTCGGCGTCCCCTGAACGCCTATCGACTGCCCCTCGCTCCGGTCGCTCATCGACGCCTCCTCGTAGGCCGCGAACTGCGCGTCGGCGATGGCGGCGCACGGGTCCGCGCCGGCGGCCTCCGCGGCCGCACCGATCGCCTCTCCGCTGTAGCTCCCCTGCGACTCGTAGGCCGCCGTGGCGAACTCGAAGAACGCCTCGGAGCCGTTCCGGGCGCCGACGCCGCGGGCCGCGCTGGCGACGGGGACCGCCCAGGTCTCGTTGACCGGGATCGGGAAGT
Source organism: Halorubrum sp. CBA1229 (assembly GCF_003721435.2). Lineage (NCBI taxonomy): Archaea > Methanobacteriati > Methanobacteriota > Halobacteria > Halobacteriales > Haloferacaceae > Halorubrum > Halorubrum sp. CBA1229. The sequence goes on from NZ_CP054585.1 coordinate 3,124,413, forward strand.
CCCAGTGCTCGTAGCGCACCTCGCCGGGGTCGATGTACTCAGCGCGGACCGTCGGGAAGTGGTCCAGCTTGTAGGAGGCGCAGTGGCCGCAGGTGAAGTCCTCGAACGCCTTGACGACGACGTCCGCGTCCGGGTCGCCGATGACGGGCCGGTAGTCGAGGGCCGGGTCGGCGGGCTCCGAGAGGTCGCAGTCGTACGCGCCCGTGTCGAGCGTGTCGCTGCCCTCACTCCCCCCGCCGTTGCCGCCGCCTCCGCCGCCGAGACACCCCGCCGCGCCGACGACGCCGACCGACGCCGCGCCCGCGATCAGAGACCGCCGCGTGCGTTCCATACTCGCCGTTCGGACCGGATCGCACTTAACCGCTCCGCGACGGCCGCGGGGGCCCGCGCCGGAGAGGGGTGGCTCGCGTCCGAACGTTTGTTCGCGTCCGAACGTTTTTGCCGGCGCCTCGCGACCCTGTGGTATGAGCGACTGGGACCTCGACCTGCGCGACGCCGAAGAGCAGATGGACGAGGCGTTCGCGGCCGGCGGCGACGTCGTCCTCGGCGTCCTCGACGGGACGACCGACCCGGAGGAGTGGGTCCGCAGCGTCGACTACGGCAACACGCTGGTGCTGTCCATCGAGGGCGACCTCAACGAGCTCGCCGCCGGCTTCGCCCGCGAGGTGAAGGACATGGGCGGCGAGCTGATGCATTTCCGCGGGTTCCTCGTGGTCAGTCCGCCGGGCGCGAGCATCGACACCGATCGGCTGAGCGGGTGACCGCCGCGTCGACCGCCAACGCTCCGCGTCGACCGCTAACGCTCCGCGTCGATTTCGGGCCGCGTTTTTGACCGTTGACACGAGCAAAAGAGGTTTGTCACCGGAGTGAGACGGGGGGTGTATGAAAGCCGTAGTACTCGCAGGGGGTTACGCGACCAGACTCTGGCCGATCACCGAGCACCGTCCGAAGATGTTCCTGCCGGTCGGCGAGAACACCGTCATCGACGAGATCTTCGAGGACTTCGAGGCCGACGACCGCGTCGACGAGGTGTTCGTCTCGACCAACGAGCGCTTCGCCGACACGTTCGACGAGTACCTCACCGACAGCCCGTTCGAGAAGCCCACCCTCTCGGTCGAGGAGACCGTCGAGGAGGACGAGAAGTTCGGCGTCGTGGGGGCGCTCGAACAGCTCGTCGACCGCGAGGAGGTCGACGACGACCTCATCGTCGTCGCCGGCGACAACATGATCAGCTTCGACCTGGCCGACTTCACCGACTTCTTCGAGTCGAAGGGGACGCCGACGTTGGCCGCCTACGACGTGGGCGACCGCGAGCGCGCGAAGTCGTACGGGCTCGTCCAGCTGGACGGCGACGAGGTGATCGACTTCCAGGAGAAGCCCGAGAACCCCCAGTCGACGCTCGTCTCCATCGCCTGCTACGCGTTCCCCGCCGAGACGCTCCCGAAGCTCACGACGTACCTGGAGGACGACAACAACCCGGACGAGCCGGGGTGGTTCCTCCAGTGGCTCCAGGAGCGCGGCGCGGTCCACGCGTTCACCTTCGACGGCGCGTGGTTCGACATCGGCACCGCCGACAGCTACCTCGACGCGGTCGAATACGCGCTCGAAGGCGGCACGCTTGTCGCCGACGACGCGACCGTCGAGGGCTCCGACCTCGGCGACGTGGTCCACGTCATGTCGGGCGCGACCGTCACCGACTCGACGCTCGACCGCTCCGTCGTCTTCCCGGACGGGACGATCACCGACTCCGAGATCCGAAACTCCGTGATCGACACAGGCGCCACCCTGGAAGGGGTCGACCTCTCCGGCGCGCTGATCGGCTCGTACACCTCGATCACCGAGGGCGACGACTTCTGACGGGCGACGACTTCTGACGGGCGAGGGCTCCTGACGGCCGACGGTTTTTAAGAAGGGCGGCCGGGTTAAGCGGAGGCGGCCGTGAACGGTCTCGCGTCGCTCGCGGCCCGACTCCGCGACGTTTCGCGCTACTCACCGGCCGTTGGCTACTCGCCCGCCGAGCTCCCGGCCTGTCCGTGCGTGTGGTGATAACAGTCGAGCGCCGGGTCGTCACCGTCGTTCGCGGGGTCGAAACACACCCGCTGATACCGCTGGTTGTCGAGCAGGTTGACGACGAACCCGTCCGCGTGACGGGACACCGACTCGTAGGGGTCGCCGCAGGCGGGACAGGTCGCGGGCGGGTCCTCCGGGACGTGCATGGTGATCGCGCCGTGCGCGTGTCGCTGGTCAGGGCCGAACGAGTAAAACGGATCCGGGGGTCGGGGGCGGCCGCCTCGTCGCCGTCCGCCGTACCTCGTGGCGCTACGACCCGTTCCCGCCGTCGCCGCCGCCCTCGACGCCGAGCGCGTCGAACAGCTTCCGGCGGACGGCCTCCTCGGTGAGATGCAAGAGGGTGTCGCGGTTCTCGCCGCTCGCCTCGATGCCGGTGAAGATGCCGAGCGGGATCGACAGCGAGCCCTGCGTGGAGTGGCCGGCGGCGTCGCCCATCTCGGAGAACGCCTCGTCGAGGACGTTGCCGATGTTCAGCCGGATATCCTTCGAGCGCGCGGCGAGGTAGATGGTGTCGTCGGCGATGCCCAGGACGGCGGTCGTCGTGATCCCCTCCAAGTTGAGCAGGTGTTGGGCCGCCTGCGCGAGCGCTTCGCGGTCCCGGATGAAGCCGGCCGTCGAGAAGAGGTGGCTCCCCTGCACCTCGCGGTTCTGGATCGCCTCCGCGAGGACGTCCAGCGTCTCGGGGCTCATCGACGGCGACTCCACCTGTTCGAGCGTGTCGTGGTTCGCGAACGGGTGGAGGTACGCGGCCGCCGTCAGGTCCGCGGGCGTCGTGTCCCGCTTGAAGTCGAGCGTCTCGGCGCGGATCCCGTATAAGAGAGCGGTCGCGACCGCCTCGGTCGGCGACTGATCGAACTCCTGAAGGTACTTCGTGAGGATCGTCGACGTCGAGGAGACGTTGGTCCGCACGTCGACGAACCGGGCGTCGAACGGGACCTCCGCCTCGAGGTGGTCGAGGTAGATGTCAATATCGGCGTCGAAGTCGAAGCCGTCGTCGGCCGATTTCGCGAGGTCGACCGCGGCGACCGTCTGATACTCGGGGAGGTCGGGCGCGTCCGACCGCGCCACGAGGTCGATCCCGAGGAGGTTGACGAACGCCCGGTTCTCCTGGTGGCCCACGTCGCCGGAGTAGAGGATGTCGGCCTCGACGCCGAACGCGTCCGCGATCGCTTGTAGGGCGGTCGCCGACGCGATCGAGTCGGGCTCCGGGTTGTCGTGGGTCAAGATCGCCATCCGGCCGCCGCCCTCCTCGATGATCTCCGCGAGCTGGCGGGCCATGTACTCCAGCTCGCCGGTCTCGAGCGACTGGAGAGCGCTGTCGGCGATCACCGTGGAGGGGTTGATCACCACGTCGGCGCCGCGCTCGCGGAGCTCGTCCTCGCTGACGGGGTCGGAGGCGCGGACGACGACGTAGTGGTCGCCGCCGACGTCGCGGATCGCCGAAACGGCCGCCTTGTTCGCCTCCACGTCGCTGGAGAGGATCAACACGATGTCCCGGTCGTCCAGGGCCTCGACGACGTCGGGCTCGGCGATGTCCTGTACCCGGGCGTTGAGGTCTTGGTCGCGGAGCGCCTCGACGCGACTCTCGTCGCGGTCGAGGATGAGCACGTCCTTGCCGCGATCCGTCAGCTCCTCTGCGACGGCGTGTCCGACGCTGCCACAGCCCAGGATCGCGTACCGCGTCCGTGCCGATCCGGATGCCCCACTACTCATTACCCGTGAATTCCGCGGGACGCCACTTAACGAGTGCGCTCTCCGTGTGGGAGGGGCGAACAGGGCACACTTCCGCGGGGCGAGAGGGCGGCTTCGTGCGCCGTCGAATGAAAAGGCCTTTTACGTCGACAGCGGTAGAATTCGGTGAGGGCCGGTAGCTCAGTTAGGGAGAGCGACGGACTCTTAATCCGTCGGTCGCGTGTTCAAATCGCGCCCGGCCCGTTTCTTCGAGCAGTGTTTCGCGACGAGCGAACCGCTCTCTTGTGGACCCGATACCGAGTTAGCTCGGTAGCCGCTGATTTATGTATACGTGACCGGGCGGCACTTATAAACGACCCCGCTCACTCCAAGAACCGCGACTCGACATCTCCGGACGGCATCATACACTGGTCCTTCTTGCCAAACCACCGGTATCGGTTGTCGGCGACGAAGTCGTAGATCCGGTCACGGACCGATCGGGGAAGGTAGCGGAACGGGGAGAGGAGCCGATAGGCACCGCCGAGCCCCGTCGCGATCTGGATGATCGCCGACGACTTCACGTAGCTCTCGCCGTCTTCGATCAGGACGACCGACTCCAGTTCGTCGCTCGGCAGGTCGTGCTCGGCCAGCAGCGCCTGTCCGGCGTCGGACTGGAGGGAGGCGAAGCGGTACTTGCCCTCCTCGTCGCGGGGGAGGACGAACTGCACGAACCCGCTACAGAGGTTACAGACGCCGTCGAAGAGGATGACCGACTCGTCGTCGGGGGGATCCGTGGGCATCGCGTGGCTGAAGTACGGACCCGCCGCAGTTCATGCTTCCGGTCGGGGGACCCGAGTCCCGCTTCGATCGGCAGACGGAGGACCGTCGAACGCGGAAGCCGGTCTACACCAAGCTTATGCCATTCGGGGGGTGATGCTGTCGAACGACGGGGTCACGAAAGTATGGATCAAAAGCCCTCCGACGGCAGTACCCGATCGCGACTCTCGAGCGCCATCGACCGCTTTTCGGCGGCGTTGGCCGCGCGAGTCGCGATCGATCTGCGCGCGCTCGCGGCCTTCCGGATCGGGCTCGGCGCGCTGTTGATAGCCGACCTCGCGCTGCGCTCGCGCTCGCTGACCGCCTTCTACACAGACGACGGCGTGCTCCCACGCAGTGCGTTCCTCTCGGACTACTCGGCGAGCCACTCGCTGCACGCGTTCGTCGGCGAGCCGTGGGCCGTGGCGCTGCTGTTCGTCGTCGCGGGCGCGTTCGCGCTCGCGCTGCTCGTCGGGTACCGGACGCGACTCGTCACGGCCGTCTCGTGGGTGCTGCTGCTCTCGTTGCACGCTCGGAACCCGATGCTGTTGAACTCGGGAGACAGCCTGCTGCGCATGCTGCTCTTCTGGAGCTTCTTCCTCCCGCTCGGCGCACGGTGGTCGGTCGACGCCGTCAGGCGAGCGGACGCGCCGGAAGACGATACCGACCCCGGAATTGCGGGTTCGATCGGGCCCGCCGTGGCGACCGTCGCCGGGTTGGCGCTCCTGTTGCAGATGCTCGTGATGTACCTGACCAACGCCGTCCACAAGTACGAGGGCGACCTCTGGATGAGCGGCGAGGCGGTCGTCTACGTCATGCAGGCCGACCACTTCACCTACCTCCTCGGCAACCACATCGCCGAGTTCCCCGGCCTGCTGCGCGCGCTCACCGTCCTGTGGCTCGTGCTCCTGTTCGCGTCGCCGCTGTTGCTCCTGCTCACCGGGATCCCGCGCGCCGCGGTCGCCTCGCTGTTCGTCGGCATGCACCTCGGGATGCTGGTCACGATGCCGATCGGTCTCTTTCCGGTCGTCGTCGTCGTCGGTTTCATTCCGTTCTTCCAGACGCCCGTCTGGGACGCCGCCGAGCGCGCCGTCGCTCGTCTGGGCCCGTCGACGCGGATCGCGCGCTGGCGTGCCGGGCTCGAATCCCGGACGAGGGCGCTCCTCTCGCTCGGCGCGTCGCTCCCCTCGCTCGGTGCGTCACTCCCTCGACCGACCGCGTCGGAGCGCCTCGCCGGCCTGCGGGACGCGGACCTCTCGGCGGGCCTCGCGCGCGGACGCGTCCTCTTCTCGACAGTGCTGCCGTACGTCTTCCTCGTCCTAGTCGTCCTCTCGAGCGCGCAGGCGGTCGACTACACCGAGGTTCCCGAGCCCGGCGAGGACGTCTTAGACGCCGTCGAGATGGACCAGTCCTGGCGGATGTTCGCGCCCGATCCCACCCACACGACGCGATGGTTCGTCGTCTCCGGAACCCTCGAAAACGGGACCGAACGGGACGTGTTCCGAGACGCGGCGGTACGTTTCGAACGACCGCCGCGTGCGGAGACCACCTATCCGAGCGCGCGCTGGCGGAAGTACCTCACCAACGTCTACTCGACCGACAACGAGAACCACCGCTCGTACCTCGCGAACTACCTCTGTGCGGAGTGGAACCGCACCCACGAGACGGGCGTCGAGAACGTGACCGTCTACCAGCTGTACGAGCGAACCGACCCCTACAACGGGACCGTCGAGGCCGAGGGACAGTTCGAGATGATCGAGTACGACTGCTCGGGCGAGTTCGTCCAGAACGAGTGAGGTCGGACCGTCTCGACGGGCGCGGAGGCGATCGCTCGCGTCCGTCCGCCATCGGCAATCCCCCACGTCACCGCGATTGGCGGCCAGAGAGGGCGCTGCGATGCCGGTTCTGATAATTTGGGTTATAGACTTTTATTCTCCACCGCAGTCGCTCGGGTATGGAGCCTCGAACGGAATCAGTTCGGACGGTCGTTCACGTCGGCCCCGCCGGGGACCGGGTCCGGGAAGCGGCCGCGAAATCGACGGTCGTCGACGGACCGGACCGCGTCGTCACCGTCGATCCCGAGGCTATCGGAGACGCCTCGCCGGATCCGGCCGACGTACGGCTGATCGTCTGCGAGCTGACGCCGGCGTCGGGGGTCGATTCCCTCGTCGCGATCCGCGAGGCGGTGCCCGGCGTCCCGTCGCTCGCGGTCGTGGCCGACGACGCCGCTGTTGACGACGCGCTCGCGGCCGGAGCGACCGACGTGCTGGTCCGCCGGGACGGCGTCGACGAGCCGACGCTGCTCGCTCGACGGATAGACACGGTCGCGACCACGCCGACGCGGCCGCCGCTCGCCGCCGAGCCGACCGAACGCCTCCTCGATGCGATCGACGACGCGTTCTACACCCTCGACACGGACGGCGCGCTCAGGCGGTGGAACGACAGCCTCGGAGAGATCACGGGGTACGGCGACGACGAGCTGGAGGGGAAGCACGCGCTGGAGCTCTTCGCCGGCGCCGACAGAGACCGGATCGCAGACGCCATCGAGACCGTGCTGGAGACCGGCACGGCAACCGTCGAGGCGGAGCTGATCGCGAAGGACGGCGGGGCGACTCCGATCGAGTTCACGGGCGCCCTCGTGACCGACGCCGACGGGACGCCGCGGGGCATCGTCGGCATCGGTCGGAACGTGACCGATCGCCGGGAACGCGAGGACCAGCTGTTGCGACTCCGACAGGCCGTCGAGACGGTCGTCGAAAGCGCGCCCCTGACGCTGTTCGAGGTCGAGCCCGACGGGACGGTCTCGACGGTCCGCGGCGAGACCCTGTCGCGTCGGCTCCGCCGTCGGGTCACCCCAGGAGACGACGTCGCGGAGGTCTTCGGCGACCAACCGCGGGTTCGCAGCGCCGTCGACGCCGCGTTCGCGGGCGAGTCCGCACACGAGCTCGTCGACCTGGCCGACGCGACGCTCGAAACGTGGCTCCAGCCGTCACTGGACGAGACCGGCGCCGTCAGTCGCGTGATCGGCCTGACCCTCGACGTGACGGAGCGGGAGGAGCGAGCCGGCATGCTCGATCAGATCCAAGCGAACGCCGGCGAGGTCATCTGGATGTCCACTCCGAGCAAGGAATCGATGGACTTCGTTACCGATTCGTACGAGACCGTCTGGGGGCGCTCACCCGAGACGCTCGACGAGAACGCGACCTCGTTCGTCGAGGCGGTCCATCCCGACGACCGCGAGCGGGTCGAGGCGGCGGTGGCCGAGCAGCGCGAGGACCCGGACGCGTACGAGGAGACGTATCGGGTGATCCGACCGGACGGCGAGGTCCGGTGGGTCCACGACCAGTCGTCCGGCGTCTACGAGGGCGGTGAGCTGACGCGTATCGTCGGCATCGCGACGGACGTCACGGTCCGGAAACGCCGCGAGCGGGAGCTCCGGTTGAAGAACCGCGCCATCGAGACCGCGCCGGTCGGGATCGCGATCCACGAGGCGACCGGACCGAGGAGTCCGATAACGTACGTGAACGAGGCGTTCGAAGCGACCACGGGATACGAGCCCGACTCGATCGCCGGCGAGGGCCTCTCGGAGCTCGTCGGCGACGCCACGGACGGGGATCGCATACGGGAGCTCGAGACGGCGCTCGAGGCGGGCGAGCACCGGTCGCGCACCGCCGTGCTCCACCGCGCTGACGGGACGCCCTTCTGGGGCCGGATCGCCGTCGCTCCCGTCGTCGAGACGGACGGCGACGTGACGCACGCGGTCACGTTCGTCCAGGACGTGACCGAGTCGAAGGAGCACGAGCAGTCGATCGAACGGCACCTGGCCGAGTTCGGCGAAGTGCTCGCGGAGGACCTCGGGGTCCCGCTGCGGGAGGCGAGGGGACACCTGGACGCGGCGATCGACGACGGAGCGGACGAGGAGCTCCGACGGGCGACGCGATCGATCGAGACCGCGATCTCGCTCGTCGACGACCTCGCGACCGTCCACTCGTTCTCGGTCGAACCGCGACATCTCTCGGAGTCGATGCGGGAGTCGCTGCCGGGGTCCACCGCGGGGGACGAGTGAGATGACCGACCGCCGAGTTCGCTCGGCCGGTCGATCGCCGGTCGGTGGGTGATCCGCGTGGAGCTCCCGGCGTCGGCGATCGTCGTCTGCGAGTCGAACCGGACGAGGGCGGACCTCTACGGGCTCTGGCTCGACGACCGCGAGGTCCGGCAGGCGCTGACGCGGTCGCAGTTCGTCGAGGCGTTCGACGCCGGTATCGCGGTCGTCGTGTTGGAGCACTCGTTCGGCGACGAGGGGGCGGAGTCGATACTCGATCGAGTCGGATCGCGGGCGCCTCACTGCCGCGTGGTCGGGGTCCGAGACCGGTCGACCGCGACGCCGGAACCGAGATACGACCGCGAGATCGAACGGCCGGTGTTCGAGGCGGAACTCGCCGAGTCCGTCGAGGCGCTGTTCAACCGCGCGAACTATCACCTGCTGCTCGACCTGTACTACCGGACCACGGTCGTGATCTCGACGTACGAGTGGCGGGCCGACGGCGACCCGTCGGACGACGAGCGGTACGGGCGGCTCCGCGACCGGGCCGATCGCATTCAGGGCTATTTAAACGGGCTCCGGCCGCGGATGAGCGACGAGGACGTCCGCGCCGTCGCACGGGGGATCACGATCGCCGACGCCGCCGCCGTCGACGCCGACGCGACCATCGAGAGCAAGTACCGGCCCGACGGCTGCTCGCGGTGCGGACAGGACTGGAGCGAACCGATAGACGGCGGCGATTCGGCCGCGCGGCTGGCGGCGTACGTGTGGCGCTGCGTCAACTGCGGGCACGTCGACATGCGCGCGGACCCGAACCACCGACACGTCAGCTCGTTCAGGCGCTGAGCCGGTGGAGGCCGCCGATCCGGCGGTCGGCGGGCCGGCGACCCACCCCCGAGTTCACCGCGACGCGACCTTTTATCAGCGATGTCGCCGACGGCGTACCCATGGTGACACTCGACGACGCGACGGTGCTGGTGACCGGCGCGAGCTCCGGGATCGGCGAGGCGACGGCGCACGCGCTGGCGGCGCGCGGCGCGAGCGTCGCGCTGCTGGCCCGCCGCCGGGACGCGCTGGAGTCGCTGGCGGCGGAGCTGGAGGCCGACCACGACGCGAGCGCGCTGGTCGTCGACGGCGACGTGCGCGACCGGGCGACGAGCGAGGCGGCGGTCGAGGCGGTGATCGACCGGTTCGGCGGGCTCGACGCCGTCGTCTCGAACGCGGGGATCGGCCGCGGCAGCGACGTGGCGACGATGACGGACGAGGAGTACTTCGCGATGCAGGAGACGAACGTCGACGGGACCTTCTTCCTCACGCGCGAGGCGCTCCCGCACTTAAAAAAGAGCGAGGGGACGCTCGTCGTGGTCGGGAGCTTCGCGGGCCAGTACCCGCGCTCGTTCAACCCGGTGTACGCCGCGACGAAGTGGTGGGTGCGCGGCTTCGCGCACAGCGTCGCGGCGCAGGTCGGCGACGAGGGCGTCGCCGTCTCGGTCGTGAACCCCTCCGAGGTCCGCACCGAGTTCGGCAGCGAGGACGGCGAGCCGTTCGAGGAGCGGTTCGAGCCCGGGACGGTGACCGAGCCAGAGGAGGTCGCCGAGGCGATCGCGTTCGCGGTCACGCGCGAGGGGTCGTCCGCGCAGGAGATCGACCTCTTCCGCCGGGACAAGTTCACCGATACGCTGTCGTAGGACCCCGAACGTCACTCGGTGGGAGACTCGATCGGCGCGCCGCAGTCGGGACAGACGTCGTCCCCCCGCGTGACCGCGAGGTCGCACTCGGGACAGAACCGACGGTCGCAGGCGGGGTCGCCCATGGCCGAGAGACGGAGCGCGCCTCACATAACTCCGGCGGCGGTCGCGCCGCGCCTTTCGAACCGAAATTCCTTTTAAAACGCTGCGCGCCGATCCGGTGTGAGCAACGCGGACGCGGCGAACGGGGCGATCCGATCGCAGTTCTGGGCGCTCTACCTCACGCGGTTCGCCGAGGGGTTCGGCTTCATCACGCTGTTGACGCTGCTGCCGACGTACATCAACACGCTGGACCCGCAGGCGACGACGGTGCTCGGCGTCACGATATCGGCCGGCTTCGTCATCGGGATGTACACCACCGGGTTCACCCTCGCGCAGACGGTCGCCGTGGTCCCGCTCGCGTGGGCCGGCGACCGGTTCGACAAGCGGCTCGTGCTGCTCGGCGTCCTCGGCGTCGGCGCGGGCGTGTACGCGCTGTTCCCGCTCGTCGACTCCTCCGTCACGTTCATCCTCGTCCGCGCGCTGCAGGGGCTCGTCGTCACCGGCGCCGGGCTGATGACGCTCTCGCTGGTCGGCCAGATCGCCGACGTCGGTACGCGGGCCGGCAAGATCGGGAAGGCGAACGCCGCGTCCTTCGCGGCCTCGATCCTCGGGTCGCTCGGGGCGGGTGCGGTGTACGACGCGGTCGGGTTCGGGCCGGTGTTCGCCGTCATCGCGGCGCTAATGGTGATCGCGTGGGCGGTCACGTGGGGGTTCCTCGACTCGGACCCGACGCGGGTCGAGGGGTTCCCGTTCACCGATCTCGCGGTCAACCGCAAGATCGTCACGATCTCGACGTTCCGCGCGCAGTACGCGTTCGCCGTGACGATGGTGCGGACGTGGGTCCCGATCTACGCCGGCACGGAGCTGGCCGCGGGCGGGCTCGCGGTCGGCGCGACCGCGGTCGCGGTCACCGTCACCGCCGAGAAGGCGACGAACATGGTCGGCCAGCTGTTCACCGGCCGGCTCTCGGACGCCTACGGCCGCTCGCTGTTCGTCTTCGCCGGCGGGGGCGCCTACGGCCTCGTCGCGGTCTGTATCCCGTTCGCACCGGCCGCGGGCGCGCTCGTCGGCGCCGACGTGACCGCCCCCCTGCTCGGCGCGCTGCCGCCCGCGTACCTGCCGCTCGTGGCCCTCTCCGGGCTGCTCGGCGTCGCCGACTCCTTCCGCGAGCCGGCGAGCATGGCGCTGTTCGCCGACGAGGGGACCGACGACGGGGGCGTCGCCTCCAGCTTCGGGATCCGCGAGCTCGTCTGGCGCCCCGGCTCGGTGGCCGGCCCGCTGATCGCCGGGTGGCTGATGGTCGAGGTGAGCATGGCGTCCGTCTTCTACGTCGGCGGCGCGTTCGCGGTCACCGGCGTGCTCGCCTTCCTCGCCGTCCTCGCGTATGACCACGGCAGGACGGCGCTGACGACGTGGTGAGGTCGACTCACTCCGCGCCGCGCTTCCGCAGCGCGGCGCGGTAGTGGTACCCGTTCCCCTCGTCGCCGCGGGCGACGTCCGCGACCGTCCAGTCGGTCCCGACGGCGGCCTCGCGGAGTCGGGCGGGGCTGAACAGCCGGAGCTGGAGGATCGGGTTCGTCTCGCCCTCGTACTCGAAGAACATCACGCGGTGCGCGAGCCCCGGCGTCGGGTCGTCGCGGTAGCCGACGAGGTCGGCTGTCGCGGGGTGCGTGGGGTCGTAACAGTCGACGACCGCGGTCGCGTCGGGCGTCGTCACGTGCGCGAGGTCGCCGAGGAACGCGGAGAGCCCTCGCATCGACCCGGCGAGGCCGAGCTGGGTGCCGTTCGCGAGCGCCGACCCGAACCGGTCGCGGGAGAACTGCTCGCGCAGCGCGAACATGTCGCCCTCGCGGGCGTCGTCGACGCCGCGGTCGCGCATCGTCTCGACCAGCGCGGGGCTCGGTTCGAGCGCGACCGTCTCGAACCGCTTCTGGAAGTACAGCGCGTGCCGGCCCGTGCCCGCGCCGAGGTCTACGAGCGGTCCCTGCAGCCACGACGCCAACCACTCGTGCGCCGGGTCCTCGCTCGGATCGAACTCGGTGAAGTAGAACGCCTCGATCGGGTGTTCGACCGTCTCCCCGCCGTCCCGGTGCAAGAGGGGCTCGTCGCGCTCGCCGCGGAAGTGGTCGCGGATCGCGCGGCCGAAGGCGTCCGTCATGCGTCGAGAATGCGGGGTCACCGTGAAAAGTCGCTCGCGAGTGAGTCACGCAGACGCATGGACCCCCGCGCACCTCTCGATCGGCGGATCGGAGTCGTGCGGGCGCGTCCGGCGATTCAGTCGTCGCTCTCGGCGGCCGACCCGCCGGCCGCGTCGCCGACCCGTCTCGTCTCGCTGTCCACGCTGATCCCCTCCCAGTCGTCGTCGGTGTGGAACCCCTCGCGCTCCTTCGCACCGGGCGCGACGCGGATGAACGCCGCCTTCTCCCGGGCGCGCTCGATCGTGTGCCCGCCGCAGTACGAGAGCCCCGAGCGGATCCCCTGACAGAACTCCTCGGCGACGGTCGCGACCGGCCCCTTGTACGGCGTCAGGGCCTCGACCCCCTCGTCGGCGACCACGTCGGCGCCCTTGTCGTCGCGGTCCTCGGCGGCGGCGGTCGTCGCCATCCCCCGCGACCGCTTGTACCGCGTCCCGTCGACCTCGACGACCGCGCCCGGCGCCTCCTCCGTCCCGGCGAAGAGGCTCCCGAGCATCACGGTGTCGGCGCCGGCCATGAGCGCCTTGACCGCGTCGCCGGAGGTGCGGATCCCGCCGTCGGCGCAGACCGTCGCGTCGAGGCCCTCGGCCGCCGTCGCGCAGTCGTCGACCGCGGTGAGCTGCGGGACGCCGGCGCCCGCGACCTTCCGCGTGGTGCAGTGCGATCCGGGCCCGATGCCGACCTTCACGCAGTCGGCGCCGGCGGCCGCGAGGTCCTCGACGCCCGCGGGCGTCGCGACGTTGCCGGCGATCAGGTCCGTCTCCGGGAACTCGTCGGCGATGTCCTCGACCGCCGCGACCGTCCGGTCGAGGTGGCCGTGCGCGACGTCGACGACCACGGCGTCCACGCCGGCCTCGACCAGCGCGGCGCTCCGGGCAACGTGGTCCTCGTTGATGCCCACCGCGGCGGCGATCCGCTCGCCCGCGCCGGCCACGCGTTCGACCTGCGCCGCCTGTTCCTCGACGGTGAGGAACCGGTGGAGCACGCCGAGGCCGCCGGCGCGCGAGAGCTCGACCGCCAGCTCCGACTCGGTGACGGTGTCCATCGCCGCCGAGACGAGCGGCGTCTCCAGTTCGATGCCCGGCGTGAGCCGTGTCGAGAGGTCTACGTCGCTCCGGCTGTCGACGGGGGACCGCTGCGGAACGAGCAGCACGTCTCCGTAGCTCAGTCCGGTTCGTAGATCGTTCATACCCTTAGCGAAGGGAGAGACACGCGTTTATAAACCCCTCGCTGAGGTGCGACGGGCATTTAAAAAGACGAGTCGGAACCGCGGGTCGGACGAAGAGCGGCGGCGGCCGCTTAGAACCCCTGCTCGCCCAGCGCGTCCTCCAGCGCCGCCAGCACGTACTCGACGTTCTTCGGCCGGGCCGAGTGACCCATGCAGCCGATCCGCCAGATGTCGCCCTCGAGGTCGCCGAGGCCGGAGGCGATCTCGATGTCGTACTCCTCGAGGAGGTGCTCGATGACGGCGCCGTCGTCGACGCCGTCCGGGACGCGCACGGCGTTCAGGCTCGGCAGCCAGTACTCCTCGGCGGCGTTCATCTCGACCCCGAGGTCCAGCAGGCCCGCCTTCAGCTCGCCGGCGACGTCGCGGTGGCGGGCCCACCGCTCCTCGATCCCCTCTTCGGCGACCAGTCGGAGCGCCTCGCGGAGCGCGTACACGTTCGTGATCGGGGCGGTGTGGTGGTACGCGCGGTCCTCGCCCCAGTACCCCTCCAGCAGCGAGAGGTCGAGGTACCACGAGCGCGGCTCCTCCTCGCGGTCGAGCACCTTGTCCATCGCGCGGTCGTTCAGCGTGAGCGGGCTCGCGCCGGGCGGACAGGAGAGGCACTTCTGCGGGCCGGAGTAGGCGACGTCGACGTCCCACTCGTCGACGCGCATCTCGACGCCCCCGAGCGAGGTGACGCAGTCGGCGATCACGTACGCGTCGTGGGCGTGCGCGACCTCGGTCAGGGCGGGCACGTCGGGCTGGCGGACGCCGGTCGACGTCTCGGCGTGGACGAAGCCGAACACGTCGGGCTGGTGCTCGTCGAAGGCGCGTTCCACGTCGACCGGATCGAGCGGCTCGCCCCACGGCGCCGACACCTCGACGACCTCGCCGCCGGCGCGCTCGGCCATCGACTTCATCCGCCCGCCGAAGTAACCGTTCGTCGGCACCAGCATCGTGTCGCCCGGTTCGACGAGGTTGCCGATGGCGGCCTCCATCGAGGCGGAGCCGGTGCCGGACACCGGAATGGTCCACTGGTTGTCCGTCCGGAACGTGTAGCGGAGCAGCTCCTGGACCTCATCCATGATCTCGACGAACGACGGGTCGAGATGGCCGACTAGGGGCGTGCTCATCGCCCTGAGAACTCGCGGATGGACGTCGCTCGGGCCGGGGCCCATCAGTGTGCGGTCTGGCGGCGTCAGCTCCCCCACGTCGGGGGCGTCTTCGACGTCGCCGCGTGCCAGTTGCGTGTCGCTCATACATGAACCCCCAACGGTGACGGTCAAAAGTACGGCGGAACGCGTCCGGGGTTCGCGGGGGCGAGGCCGGTCGCCTATCGAGGGGGCGAGGCCGGTCGCTTCTCGCGGCGGCGACGGGGGTCGCTTCCCGCGTCGTTTCCCCGGCGTTACTCGGCGTCGACGAAGTCCGGCTCGGTCCGCTTCTCGTCGCGTTCGTCGACGAGGTGGTCCACGAAGGCGTCGAGCTCCACGTCGCCGCGCTGGTTCTCGAAGCGGTCGCGCACGGAGACGGTCCCGGCCGCCTCCTCGTCGTCGCCGACGATGACCATGTACGGGAGCCGGTCGTCGTGGCCGGCGCGGATCTTGCGGCCGACGGTCCAGTCGCGGTCCTCGACCTCGACGCGGAAGCCGGCGTCCTCGAGCTCGTTTTTCACGCGGTGCGCGTAGCCGAGCGTCTCGTCGGAGACGGGGAGGATCCGGACCTGCTCGGGGGCGAGCCACAGCGGGAAGTCGCCGTCGAAGTGCTCGATGAGCACCATGAAGAAGCGCTCGTAGCTCCCGTACAGCGCGCGGTGGATCATCACCGGCTGGTGGTCCTCGTTGTCCTCGCCCGTGTAGGTCAACTCGAACCGGTCGGGCATGTTGAAGTCGAGCTGGACGGTGGGCCCGTCCCAGACGCGGCCGAGGGCGTCCTCGAAGCCGAAGTCGATCTTCGGGCCGTAGAAGGCGCCGTCGCCGGGCTCGACGTCGTAGTCGTAGCCGCCGGACTCGAGCACGTCGCGGAGCTGCTCCTCGGCGGACTCCCAGATCTCGTCGCCGCCGACGGACTTGTCGGGGCGGGTCGCTAAGGCGACCTCGACTTCCAGATCGAGCGTCTCGACGACCTCGAAGATCATCTCGATCACCGACTCGATCTCCTGGCGGATCTGGTCCGGCCGGACGAACAGGTGGCCGTCGTCGATGGTGAACGACCAGACGCGCGAGAGCCCGGAGAGCTCGCCGCGCTGCTCCTTCCGGTACACCTTCCCGTTCTCGAAGTAGCGCTGCGGGAGGTCGCGGTACGACCACGACTGCTGGTCGAAGATCGTCGCGTGGCCCGGGCAGTTCATCGGCTTGAGCCCGTACTCCTCGTCGTTGACGTCGAGGAGGAACATGTCGTCCTTGTAGTTCTCGTAGTGCCCGGACTGCTTCCACAGCTCCGTCCGGAACACGTGCGGCGTCTCGACCTCCTCGTACCCGTTCTCGCGGTTGAGCTCGTTCGCGAAGTCAGACAGCTCGCGGAGCACGGTCTTCCCCGGCGGGTGGTACAGCGGGAGCCCCGGCCCGGTCACCGTCGGGATCGAGAAGAGGTTCATCTCCTGGCCGATCTTCCGGTGGTCGCGCTCCATCGCCTCCTCGCGTAGCTCGAGGTGCTCCTCCAAATCGGACTCTGAGGCGAACGCCGTCCCGTACACGCGCGTCAGCGTGTCGTTCTCCTCGTCGCCGCGCCAGTAGGCGGCCGACACCTCCAGTAAGGCCGCCGCCCCGATCTCGCCGGTCGACTCGACGTGGGGGCCCTGACAGAGGTCCCGCCAGCCGTCCTGGGCGTAGAAGGTGACCTCCTCGTCGTCGGCCTCCTCCTCTAAGATCTGCAGCTTGTACTCGTTGTCGGCGTAGATCTCTTTCGCCTCCTCGCGGGACCGGACCTCGCGCTCGATGTCGTAGTCGGCCTCGATGATCGCCTCCATCTCGTCCTCGATGGCGTCGAGGTCGTCCTCGTCGAGGTCGACGTCGGTCACGTCGTAGTAGAACCCGTCGTCGGTCGGGGGCCCGATCGTGAGGGTCGCCTCGGGGTGAAGCCGCTGGAGGGCCTGCGCGAAGACGTGGGCGGCGGAGTGGCGCAGCACGGTGAGGTACTCGTCGGATTGGTCGGTGACGATCTCGATCCGCGCGCCGTCGTGGACCTCGGCGTGCTTCTCGACGAGTTCGCCGTCGATCTTCCCCGCCACGGTGTCGCGACCGAGCCCGGGGCCGATCTCGAAGGCGACGTCCTCGACTGTCGCCCCCGCCGGAACGTCCAGCTCTGATCCGTCCGGAAGGACGACCGTCACGTCGGCCTGCGCATCGGTCTCGCTCATACCTCTTCGGAACCGGACGAGCGGCATAAGTTTGTTCGATCCCCGGTACGACGCCGCGCCCGCGACGCGCTCGATGCCCGCCCGGGCGATTCCGACCCGAGCGCCGGCGACGTCGGCCGGCAACACCGGCCGACACCGCCGACAGGGGGACGCCGACGCGGGCATGGAAACACGCAAAAGGGGCGGCAACGATTGCGCGAACATGACGACCCATCGGGAGCCCCTGTCGTCGGTGCTGGAGACGATCGGGGAGACGCCGCTCGTCCGGGTGCACGACTCGCCGGACGCGGTGCCGGTGTACGCGAAGCTGGAGTCGTTCAACCCCGGCGCGAGCATCAAAGACCGGATCGGGAAGTACATGCTCGAACGGATGCTCGAGCGCGGCGACGTCGGCGAGGGCGGTACCGTCGTCGAGCCGACCGCCGGCAACACCGGGATCGGGCTGGCGGTCGCCGCCAAGCAGCTGGGACTGAACGCCGTGTTCGTCGTGCCCGAGCGGTTCTCCGTGGAGAAACAGCAGCTCATGCGCGCGCTCGGCGCGGAGGTGGTCAACACCCCGAGCGAGGACGGGATGGGGTTCGCCATCGACCGCGCCGGCGAGATCGCCGACGAGCTCGACGACGCCGTCGTCCCCCAGCAGTTCTCGAACCCGCTCAACGCCGAAGCCCACTACGAGACGACCGCCCCCGAGGTCGACGAGGCGCTGGACGGCGAGGTGGGCGCCGTCGTCGCCGGCTGCGGCACCGCCGGGACGCTGATGGGGATGGCCCGCTACTTCCGCGAGCGAGACGCCGACACCCGCGTCGTGGCGGTCGAGCCCGCCGGCTCCGCGTACCGCGAGTTCCTCGGCGAGGACGTCGACCACGAGGAGTACAAGACGGAGGGGATCGGCACGCACGACATCGACACCAACGAGCTGTTCGACCCCGCCCTCGTCGACGACATCCGACCGATCCCGGACCGCGAGGTCCACGAGGAGATGGGCCGGCTCGCCGCGGAGGAGGGCCACCTCGTCGCCTCCTCCGCGGCCGCGAACGCGATCGCGGCCAAGCGGGTCGCCCGCGAGATCCGCGACGGCGACGTCGACGCCCCCCACGACGCCGTCGTCACCGTCTTCCCCGACTCCTCGGAGCGCTACCTCTCGAAGGGCGTCTATCGATCGTTCGAGGAGTGGGAAGGGTAGCCGCCTCGGATTCCGGACCGTCTCGGGGGTCGCCTACCCGCGCAGGCGACCGTGCTCGACTTTCATACACCGGTCCTGTACGACATCGATCCCGTCGGCCTCCGCGGCCGCGGCCGCCTCGTCGTGGCTGATCCCGAGCTGGAGCCACGCCGCGCCCGCGTCGCCGCGCGCCGCGTGTCGCTCGCGCACCGCGTCGAGGATCTCCGGCACCTCCTCGCTCGGGCGGAAGACGTTCACGAGATCGATCTCGCTCTCGACGTCCGCGAGGGCGTCGAACGCGGGCTCGCCGAGGACTCGATCCGCGAACGGATTCACCGGGACGATCCGATAGCCGTGGCGCTGGAGGTACGCCGGCACGTCGTGCGCCGGCTTGCCGGCCGTCGTCGAGCAGCCGATCACGGCGATCGTGTCGGCGTCGAGCAGCCGGTCGAGTCCCTCGTCGTCTCTGATGGGCATGCGTCGTTCTTCGCGGGCGGAGGGATTAAATCTACCACCCGAGACGCGATCGCTGGCCGACGGACCGAGGGCGGTCCGGGGGCGTCGCCCGGCCCACGGCCTCACGCCAGCCGGATCTCGGGCTCCCCGTCTTCGGGAACCTTGATGACGCCGTCGAAGAGCTGTTTGAGGGTGTTCATCGCCTGATCGTCGTGCGACGTCGAGTCGATGCTGAACAGGCCGAGCCCGTTGACGCTCTGGATGCGCCCGGTGAACACGTGGAGGAACCGGAACACCGTCTGGAGGTCCGAGTACATCAGCAGCGTCGACAGCGAGTGGACCATCACGCGGTTCTCCTCGATGCCGCGGTCGCCGAACGCCTGCAGGAACTCCGAGAGCTTGATCCCGATGCCGGTCATGTCCACCGGCGAGGAGGCGTACTTGATCCGGGACGATTCGCGGGCGTCGTTGACGCCCTGCTGGCGCGTGACGCAGTCGACGACGGCGACCGGCTTCCCCTCGTACGGCGTCCGCTTCTCGTAGTCTTTCAGGACGCGGTCGGCGCCGTCCTTCGTGGTCACGACGATCGCGCCGTCGCCGCGGTCGGTCCCGGCGGCCAACACGTCCATCATCATGGACCGCTTGCCGGTCAGCGGCGGACCGGTGAGCAGGAGGTTCGTTCCGGGTTCGACCTCCGCTTCGAAGTGTGGCCTCAGGTCATACATGGGGGTACCTCGACGACGGCAAGACCGGCCCGGACCGCTCGTTCGGCTGCGAGGCCGTACGACGAAGACACATCTACTACGGAAACCATACCCGGTCCCGATAATATTCTTTTTGATCGCTCACGGGCGGACCCAAAAGGTGGGCTCCGACGGTCACCGGACGATTTCGAACCGCGGGACTTAACACGTCCAGCGGAAAAGCAATCGGTACGGGCGCTTAGCTCAGTCTGGATAGAGTGCTTGGCTTCGGACCAAGTTGTCGCGGGTTCAAATCCTGCAGCGCCCATTCGTTTTCATGATGCTTCGGATTATGCAGACTGCGAAGAATTGTTTATAAACAATTCTTTTATTTGTGCTGAATCTCATCAGGTCCAGTGATACGGGTCAACGAGGTCATTCGGTTCGTAGGTTTCTAACCGTGATGAGCCGGTTAGAACTCTCAAAAAAAGAGATATCGCGTCTAACGGTCACGACGACGACCCGCTGGTGAGTCTTGTGGATCGATACCGCTCTTGCGTACTTGCTGGAGAGTAAGGGAGTATTAAGAATGCGCGACATCTGTATAACTCTGAGACGATCACGAATTCGCGGAACACTACCGCTATTGGATTTAAATATCGAAAAATATTGGGCTGGCGGAGGTAGTCAGTTAGAACGTGATGTCGCCGCCACTGATAGTGCTGATGTCATCTACCTCAATCGTTCGGTCTAGCAAGACCGAATCACTCGGCGTGTGAATGATACGAATGCGGAGATCCTCGGTTGCGGTACTATCGTCGGTAACACCGAATGTCCCGGTTTGGATGTCACCAACTGTTAGTGCGTCACCGAATTCTCCACTTGAATTAGCTTCATCGCCGTCACTGTCAGTTATGATTATGTTAAGACTCTGGGAGTCGATCCGATCACCACCGCTGTGCTCAATTTCAAGATTGTATTGACCTGCAGTTGTGGTATCATTCTCCACGTTCACATCTAGTTGCGCCGTCGGCTGACTATCCCCGAGCGAGTCCCCGAGTCCGAGCACGAACGTCCCGATGACGGCGGCCAGAATTACAGTGATTGCGACCATGAGGATAACCCCAATAACGGGACTCACCGCACGGTTGTCCGAGTTGAACAGGTTGCTTGGTTTCATAGTTTGAACCCAGCGGCCCACCGACGGAACGGCCGATCCGTTCCGAACGGTTAGCTGGTTACTAACAGATTTAACGGCCGACATTATGTAGTTATTGTCCGGAATATCACGGGCGAAAATTGGAGGGGCAAGGTGAAACCAGTTGGCGCGTAATCAGTTCGCACGGATCCCACGGCCCAGGCTCTCGCGCGGACGTACAGCGACCGAGAGTACCCGGACCCGTGGGAGAAGGTGCTCGACTTCCGTCGCGTGCTCGACTACGCCGCCGACCACCCGAACGCCGGACGAACGCGGGTCGGGAACGTCCTCGACCTCCCCCCGTCTCGCGTTCGCGGCTGGCTCGACGACGAGGTCCCGGACCCCGCGAGCGGGGTCCACACCGCGTCACAGCGAGGCTGGCTCGATCCGACTCCCGACAGCGACGCGGCCGCCGGGCTCGTCGAGCTGCTCGCGCACGTCCTCGCGGGCGGGAGCATCGCCCGAAAAGAGCTACGCGCCGGCCGTGACCCCCGGCCGACGCGTGGACGTCGACGAGATCCGAGCGGCGTTCGACCGCGTCGGCGTCGAGACGACCACTCGCCGCGAGCACGCGAGCAGCCGCGCGACCGAAGTCGTTCTCGGAACCGACGCGTCCGTGCTCGGGCGGTGTCTCGTGGCGATGGGCGCGCCGCTCGGGTGTAAGACCGACCTCGACCGGCTTCCGGCGGTCGTGTGGGAGGTGCCGACGGCGGTCCGCGAGTCGTTCGTCCGCGTCTACGTTCGGCACCGCGCGACGCACAATCGGTCGAAGGCGACGCTTACCATTAGGGAGGAGCGCCCGGGAACTGACCTCTTTTGCGGCGATATTCCCGCAATTATATCCGTTACCCTAAGTGAAACGATTGCGCTGCGGTAGTCGTTGAACTGTCATGTCGGATAGCGAACTGCGACGGCGGACAGTGCTCTCGTATCTCGGCGCCACCGGTGTCAGCGTCGCGCTCGCCGGCTGTAACCAAGGCGATGACGGGGGCAACACCACAGATTCCCCGGATGAGACGGAGAACGAAACGGCTGACGAGACGCCGACGGAACCGGCCACGGAGTCGCTGACGCTGCTTCACGACACCCACGTCGGCGGGCGGCTCGGGACCGCCGACGCCAACGATAACGAGAACATCGAGAGCTACTTCGGGCTGATGGACGACCTCGCCGAACCGGACCGCACGCTGCGGTTGGGTGCCGGCGACGACCTGGGCTCGTCGGCCCTGTCGTCGGAGTTCGAGGGGCAACACGTCATCGACCCGTTCGAGGCCGGCGACCTCACCCACGACACGTTCGGCAACCACGACTTCGACTTCGGCCCGGACGTGCTCCGGACCCGGGTCTCCGAGACCGAGGACTTCCTGTGGGTCAGCGCCAACGTCGACGAGCCATCCGGTGAGATGTTCGCCGGCGCGGAGGGGGCCGAGCGCTACGACATCGTCGAGCTGGCCGGCGTGTCGATCGGGGTCACGGGCGTCCTGACGCCGCGGGCGAGAGAGGTGACGAGCCTTGGCGACGCGACGGTCGAAGACCCGACTGATGCGCTCAACGAGGTGGTTCCGGAGATGCGCGACGACGGCGCCGAGGTGGTCGTCGTGATGTCTCACGTCTCCAACGACCTGGCGCGCAACGAGATCGCTCCCAACGTCGACGGGATCGACGTCATCGTCGGCGACGACGCCGCCGAGCAGTTCGACGAGGCGGTCGAGATCAACGACACCGTCCTCTCGTTCGTCGGCGACGAGTACGACTACCTGGGCGAGGTCACGCTCGAGGTCGGCGACGACGG
Source organism: Halorubrum sp. CBA1229 (assembly GCF_003721435.2). Taxonomy (NCBI): domain Archaea; kingdom Methanobacteriati; phylum Methanobacteriota; class Halobacteria; order Halobacteriales; family Haloferacaceae; genus Halorubrum; species Halorubrum sp. CBA1229. Next base: position 3,146,850 of record NZ_CP054585.1, read on the forward strand.
GATCCGGTCGCACGACCGGTCGGTGTACGACGTGAGCGAGGAGGAGATCGAGCCGAACGAGGCGGTCGAGGCGGTCGCGGACTTCTACCGGCGCCAGGTCGACAGCGAGGTGATCGGCGAGACCACGGTCCCGCTGAACTGCGTGAGCGAGGACCTCCGCACGGGGGAGACCAACTCGGGCAACTTGGTGGCCGACGCGGTCAGGGACGCCGTCGGCTCCGACGTCGTCATTCAGAACGGCGGCGGGATCCGGACGAACACGCTGTACCCGCCGGGTGACATCACCGATCTGCTCGTCCGCCAGATCCTGCCGTTCGGCAACACGACCACCGAACTGGAGGTGAGCGGCCAGACGCTCCACGACGCCCTGGAGAACGGCGTCAGCGAAGTCGAGAGCCTCGAGGGGCGGTTCCCGCAGGTCAGCGGCATGGAGTTCGCGTGGGACCCGGAGGCCGAGCCGGGCGACCGGGTCGATCCGGCAGACGTCACCGTCGGCGGCGACCCGCTGGAGTTGGAGGCGACCTACACCGTCGGGACGAATAACTTCATGGCCGATGGCGGCGACGGGTACGACATGCTGTCGGGCGCCACGCGGACCGACGCCGGCGGAACAGGCCTCGCTCAGCTGGTGATCGACCGGATTCGGGAACGGACGCCTATCTCTCCGGAAACGGAAGGACGGATCACCCGACTCTGAGTCGACCGTCGGTCTGATACCGAGCCCCCTCCCGGCGCTCGGGCGGCCTCTCGACCGCAGGACCGAGAATGAAGCGCATGTCTGAGCAACCGCGTCCGGCGACGACGCTCCCGACTGTACTGGTTATCGGTGATCTCACTGAAAAGGATGCGTCGCATCTGTCGGTCGCCTAGCGCGCGACCGGTTGTGTTACCCGTCCCTGAGAACGACCGGTTGTGCTGTCGGTCGCCTAGCGCGCGACCGGTTGTGTTACCCGTCCCTGAGAACGACCGGTTGTGCTATCGGTCCCTGAATTCCACCGTGTAGCCGTTGTCGCGGAGCGCCTCGACGAGGTCGTCACCGGCCTCGATCGTGAACTCGTGGAACGAGTTGGTCGGGGTGTCCGCCGTGTACAACTCCGAGTCGATATTATCGGGGATTTCGTTCTGGTGAGTGTCCTCTTGCACGACGACCGGTTGACTGGGTACGCGTTTGGAGCCGCTGTCTTCGGTCATTTGGATATGTGTCGTTGTCGCTGTTCGGCTATTTGTATTCCGGTTCTCTGTCGGTCGAGACGACCGTCTACCGATACCACGTGATCCGACGCGAGTCGAACGCGGCGCCGCCGTGTCTGTGGTTCTCGATCTCTATGCGGAGAGACACGGAACGACGGCGGTCAGCCGGGATTCTCTCGCCCGCCCGGGAAGCTACGTCGACGCTCAGTCCGCTTCCGTTATCAACTCGCGAATGGCGTCGAGCGAGAGCGGCTCGATAGTATGCCGGGTCCCGGTCTCCGTGTACAGGATGCTCGTTCCGACCTCGCGCTCCGGATAGGCCTCGCGGACGACGTGGTGGTAGACGCTCAGCTGCTTGCGGTACTCCGGTTCGCCGTGGCGACCGCGGTCGGTCTTGTAGTCGACGATCTCGACGCGGTCCGGCGTCACGTGGACGAGGTCGACGACGCCGGAGACGGTCACGCGCTCGCCGTCGACCGCGAGCGGCAGGTAGGCGTCCTCCTCGACCAGCAGCTCGCCGTCGAGGCCGTCGAGGAACCGCGCGACGTGCGCCTCGTCGTCGTTCCGCGGGTCGACGTCCTCGCCGAGCGCGTACGCTTCGGCGAACTCGTGGACTCGGGTTCCGAACTCTGTCCCGCGACCGCCCTCTACCGCCTCGAAGACCTCGTTCCGCATGAGCGTGTGCGGAGTGTGGCCGCGCGGCCCCGCCGAGACCGGCGTCTCGACCTCCAGTCCGGTCCCCTCGGCCGTTCCGGTCGGGCGCGCCGTCACGTCGGGGACGATCGATTCGATCTCGACCGGGAGTTCCTCGATGAAGGTGTTGGGGTCCTCGCCGGCGGAGAGGACCACGTGGCTCTCCGCCCGGGTGATCGCGACGTAGAGGAGGCGGCGCTCCTCGTCGTAGTCGCGGGGCGTGCACGCCCGGAGCACGTCGGTCCGCCAGTTATCGTAGACGTGGGGCGTCCCGTGTGCGTCCGCCGAGTAGACCTTCCGCTGCCGGAGCCCCACGGGGTCGTCGTAGGTGACGACACCGCCGTTACCTCCGGCCGGCGGGAACCGCCCGCTGTTCATGTTGGCCAGGATGACGATGGGGTGTTCGAGCCCCTTCGTGGCGTGGATCGTCTGGACCGTCACCGAGTCGGTCCCCGCGCCGTCGTGGACGTCGTGGGTGCTCCCGGCGTCGATGCCGCGTTCGATGAAGCGGATGAGGTCGCCGCGCGTCTGCGTCGTCGCGTCGTGGACCGACTGGACCGTGTGGAGGACGACGTCGGCGGTCGCCCCGTCGTAGCCGTAGCGGGCGAACACGCGCCGCGCGACGCCGCCGACCGTCGCCGTCGACCGGAGCTCCTCGCGGAACGCCGCCGCGTTCTCGGGGTACGTCTCGGCGTCGAGCATCGAATCGACCTCGTCGAGCGCGTAGCCCGCCCGCTCGAGCACGACCGCCCAGCCGCGGTCGCCGTCGTCCTCGAGGATCCGCAGCCAAGCGAGCAGCAGCTTCGCCTGGTCCGTCCGGAAGAGCTCGATCCCGCCCTCGTACGCCATCGGCAGCCCGTACTCCTCGGCGGTTCCGAGCAGCTCGCGCCCGAAGTCGCGGGTGCGCGTCAGCACGGCGACATCTCCGAACTCCGGCGCGCGGAGGTCGCCGTCGTCTCCCTCGACCCGGTACGACTCGCTGCCGACGATGTCCTGTATTTTCGTCAGCACGGCCGCCGCTTCCTCGTCGCTTCGGATGGCCTCGATGACGGTGTTGTCGCGGTCCGAGTTGGACTCCAGCGAGACGATCCGGTCGTCGACGGCCGCCGCGTCGACGTCGTCGCGGCTCGCCGCGGGGACGCGCAGGGCGTGTTCTGAGAAGTCGAGGATCGCCTGCGTGGAGCGGTAGTTCTCGACGAGCTCGACGGTGGTGACGGGACGGGTCGGGAACGAGACGCGCTCGCGGTCGGCGTTCAGCTGGTCGACGAACCGGTCGAGGCGGTCCTCGAACGCGACGATGTTGTCGACGTCGGCGTACTGGAAGCCGTAGATGCTCTGTTTCCAGTCGCCGACGACACAGAGGTTGTCCGTGTCCGCGAGCAGGAGCGCGAGCTTGAACTGGATCTCGCTGGAGTCCTGGAACTCGTCGATCGTCACGTACTCGAACGCCACGTCGTCGCGGAGGGCGTGGTCCTCGCAGAGCAGGACGAACGCGAACAGCTGGAGCATCCCGAAGTTCAGGTAGTTCCGCCGCAGCGCGAACCGGAGGTACCCGTGGTAGACGTCGTGGACGAACCGCTTCAGCTCCTCCCGGTCGTCGTCGAAGACGCGCTCCGCGAGCCCCTCGGGAACCGCCTTGCCGCCGCCGCGGATCGCCTCCTTCTCGGGGGCGTCCGGGAGGTAACACTTGTTCCGGCCGTAGCGGCCGAGCGCCGACCGGAGCGTCGACTGCCTGCTCCCGCCGTTCCGCGGCTCGTTCAGCTCGTCGAACTGCCTTTTAAATGCCGCGAAGTCGCCGTCGAGGTGGCGTTCCCCGTCGCGGTACCAGCCGTCGGCCGTCGGAAAGACGCCCTTCGCCGCGAGCTGATTAATGAGACCGAGCAGCTCGCCCGGGTCCGAGAGCGCGCGGAAGACGTCGTCGTACTCGGGGTGGTCGTCGCCGAAGCGGTCGAGGAACCCGTCGAACAACGCTCCCTCGACGAGCTCGTTCTCGACGATCCGCGTCGACCCGGTGATGCGGTCGTCGATGCCGAGGTGCGTCGGGGCGGCGTGCCCGTGCTCCTCGAGCAAATCGTGACACAGCGAGTGGAACGTCTGGATCGGCGCGTCCGCGAGCTCGCGGGTGCCGTAGCGGGAGTGGCCCACGATGCGCTCCTTCATCTCGGCGGCGGCGTTGTTCGTGAACGTCACGAGGAGGACGTCGTCGGGGTCGACGCCCTCCTGCGAGACGATGTTCGCGTAGCGGCGCGTCACGGTGAACGTCTTCCCCGTGCCGGCGCCGGCGTCGACGAGGTAGAGCCCCTCCGTGCCCTCGATGAGCGTTCGCTGCCGGTCGTTCGGCTCGAGGTCGGTCATCGGTCGCCCTCCAGGAGGAGGTCGCGGTTGTCCACGTACCGGAAGTTCGGCTCGCCGCCGAGCCCGTCGACCGGGAACCGCTCGTCGCCGGCGCGCCGCCGATTCAGCTCCGCGAGCCGCTCGTCGACGAACGCCTCGAACGCGTCGAGGTCGCCCTCGAAGAAGGCCCGTCCGCGAGCGCGTGCCAGCTGGCGCAACGCCTGCCGACAGCCGGACGCGACGTATTTGTAGTCGCCGACGCGCTCTTTCATCCGCGCGGTCAGCGCCTCGCCGAACGCCGAGTCGACGAGGTCGTCGCTATCGGTCGTCTCGGGGAGGGATGCCTCGTCGAACACCGAGGCGTAGTCCGCGTACTCGACCTGCGAGAGCGTCTTCTGACAGTCGTTCGCGCCGTCCGTGACGAGCCCGTCGAAGAATCCCTCCGAGCGCGCGTACTCCTCGAACGGCGTCGGGTGGTAGGTAACCGTCGTCAGCGCGTCGTCGAGGTCGGCCTCACCGGTGACGACGTCGTCGAGCGTCTCCAGGAAGTGGAAGAACGTGAACTCCAGCCGCCGGTCGGGGCGCTGCGAGCGCCAGTGGGTGAGGTACAGCAGCGCCTGGAAGTTCGGCGAGTCGCTCGGCGGATCGAGCGCCGAGTTCCCGACGACTCGGGAGGCGCTCTTGCGCCGACCGCTCTTGTGGTCGACCAAGCGGGTGGGAGAGTGAACCAGGTCGATCTTCCCTTTGAGTCCCAGGTCGTCGTTCTCGAACCACCGTTCGGTGACCGGCGAGTCGACGGGCCGGTCGAACCGGTCGGCGAAGGCGTTGCTCCCCCGACCGCTCGCGGCCGTGAGGAACTCGCCGTCGACCGGCGGGTTCGCCTCGAAGTACTCGGCGATGGTCTCCAGCCCGGCGCGGTACTTCGTCCGCCGCGTCGCCTCGTCGACCGACCGGAGGAACGGCCGCGTCTCGGCGAGCATGTGGTCGACGACCTCGTCGATGACGGCCCCGTCGACGAAGTCGGGGTGGGCGACGTAGAACTCGGCGAAGTCGTGGAAGAGGTTTCCTTCCGTGAAGTAGTCCGTATCCGGGCTGTCGACGAGCCTCCCGAAGAAGTGGTCGCGGGGGGAGTTGACGTAGGTCCCGAGCGTCGATTGGCTGACGGTCGACACCTCGGTGGGGACGACGCCGGTCGGCTCCCGCTCGAACCCCTCGCGGGAGCGGTCGTCCTCGTCCGAGTGATCGTCCTCACTGGAGCGGTCGCCGTCACCGGAGCGGTCGCCGTCACCGGAGCGGTCGCCGTCACCGGAGCGGTCAATTTTCCGCGTGTGCGCCTCCGACTCCAGGTCGCTGAAGCGCTCGAACTCCCCGTCGAGCAGTTCCTCGAAGTAGAGGCACGGCGTCACCGGCGACCCGCCCTCCGCGTCCCGCACGAGGTAGTACTGCGTCGCTCCGCTCTGGAGGAGGAGCTGGAACCCGCGGATGTTGCGGGTGTACTGGGCGTCCCGGTCGACCCACGGTCGTCGCGGCGCCGAGTGGGTCCAGTCCTCGTCCAGTCCGAGGTAGAAGACGACCGGGCGGTCGACGTAGGCGGCCGACTTCGCGTCGGCGAGCAGCACCCCCTCGTTCTCGCGGTCGACCGGGACCTCGTAGCTCTGAAGGTAGAAGGCGAGCCGGTCCACGACGCGCTCGGTCGCCCGCGAGTCGGCGACGCCGAGCGTCTCCAGCTCCTCGCGGAACGCGTCGAGCCGGCGGCCGGTCCGGTCCTCGAACCGACCGAGCGCCTCGGCGACGGTCCGGGTCTCGACGCGCTCACAGAAGTCGACGACCCAGTCGAGCGTCGACTCGTCGGTCTCGTAGAGCCGCTTCTCGTCGTGTTCGACGTCGACCGAGGCGCCGAGCCGCGCGAGGAGCGGGCGTATCTCGCCGACGCGCGTGTCGGTGCCGGCGTGCGCGGCGCGGAGGAGCTGCACGAACGCGCGGTGGTCGGGGTCGTCGGCGAACCCGGGCCCGCCGTAGAACGGGACGTCGACGGCTTCGAGCGCCGACTCGACGAGCACGGAGAACTCGCTCTCCTGATCGAGCACGACGGCGACGTCGTCCGCGTTGGCCTCGCTGACGGCGTCAGCGACGGCGTCGACGATCGCCGTCGCCGAGTCGAAGACGTGGAACGGCGGCCGGTCGAACTCCCGCTCGCTGAACAGGTCGACCCCGTCGTACTCGTCGGGGAGGATCGTTCGCTCCAGTCGCGTCAGTTGGGCTTCGCCGACGACGGCGACGTCGTTCGCGTCGTCGATGCGGTAGTCGGTGAGTCGACGAGACGTCGTGTCGAGGTCGGCGACGTGCTCGACCGCCTGCCGCGTGGCGTCGTCGACGTACGCGTCGTAATCGAGGATCGCGTCGAGACGACCGCGGTGTTCCCAGCACTGGAGGATGTTCCCGACGGCGTAGGCGGCGCGCTTCCAGTCGAGGTCGGTCTGGTCGACGAGTTCGAGGAAGGCGATCCGGTCCTCGGCCTCCTCGCGGCGCCCCGCCGCGAGTCGGCGGGGCGTGATCGCGAACGAGCCGAGCCGCGGCCGGTCGATGCGGCGGTTCAGCGCGCTCGCCAGCGGCGCGTCCGGAACCACGACGAGGTCGTGTCCGGCGACCGCCTCGTAGAGGTCGTCGATCGGCCGGGCGCGGGGAAATGACACGACTGGACCATCGGCCCTCGATTAATAAAGGTTCACAGACCGACGCGGTGTCGACGCCCTCACACCGACCTCCTCCGCGGAGTCGGTCATCGGGGCTCGTCTGTCCCGTGTCGGGCGACCGGGGAGCCGACCGCGCTCTGACGACCGCTGTTACTATGTGCGAGCGGGTTCGACCCGTCGTATGGCGCCATCGCACGTCCTCGTCCCGCTCGACGGGTCGCCGCTGGCCGACGAGGCGCTCACACAGGCGATCGAGCTCTTCGATTGTCGGGTGACCGTTCTGAACGTGGTGACGCCGATCGACGCGACGATGAGCGAGGGCGGCGTTCTCGAACCCGACGAAAACCGCCGTGAGACGGCTCGAGACCGCACCGAGAGCGTCGTCGAACGGGCGAAGACGCGAGCGAGCGAGGCCGACCGATCCATCGAAACGGCGGTGGAGACCGGCGACCCCGCCGAGGTCATACTCGAGTACGTCGCCGCTCACGACGTCGACCGCGTCGTCATGGGCGGGCACGGCGGTGAGCGGGGAAGTATCGCTCGCCGACTGCTCGGAACCGTGGCGACGACCGTCGTCAGCGAGGCCCCCGTGACCGTGACGGTCGTCCGCTGACCGCCGTCCGCTGACGGTCGTCCGCTGACCGCCGTCCGCTGACGGTCGTCCGCTGACGGTCGCCCGCTTACCCGGTTCGTCACCCGCCGAGCACCGCGGCGAAGACCTTGTAGAGCCCGAACCCGATGGCGATAGAGGCGACGAGCGTGATCAGCCAGAACCCGAGGGTGACACCGATCTTCCGCCGAGAGACGCCCGCCGATCCGCCGGCGAGCCCCCCGCCGATGACGCCGGAGATGATGATGTTGTTGAACGAGATCGGGATCCCCAGCGCGATGGCCAGCTGCGCGATGATGAACCCGGGGACGAGCGCGGCGATGGAGCGTCTGACCCCCAACTGCGCGTACTCGCGGGAGGTCGCTTGGAGCAGCTTCGGCGCTCCCATCCACGCGCCCGCGAGGATGCCCGTCGCGCCGAGCGAGAGCAGGACGATGCCGGGGAGTCCGAGCTCGACCCCGTAGAGGTTCTCGAGCGGCCCGGTCGCCAGCCCGACCTGACTGCCGCCGCTGGAGAAGGCGACGACGCTCCCGAGGACGATGAGGAAGGTCCGAATGCCGCCCTCGACCGACGCCTGCGTCCGCCGGCGGATGGCCAGGAACCACGCCGCGGCGGCCGCCAGCGTGACGAGCGCGACCACCGGATCGATATCGGCGACCGTCGGCGTCTCGACCTGCCGCGCGATGAACCCCGCGACGGAACTCTGGGTCGCGTCGGGCGGCGAGGGGATGACGCCCAACTGGACGTTGGCGACGATGCCGCCGACCACCGCCGCGAGCAGCGGGACGCCGACCGTCTCCGGGATGTCGTCGCGTCGGAGAACGGTGGCGGTGAGATAGGCGAGCCCGCCCGAAACGGGGGGAACGAGCGCCCAGAAGAGCGCGATGCGGCGGTAGGTGTCGATCGCCGGGTCGCCGCCGAGCGAGAGCCCCACGCCCACCATCGCCCCCGTCGTCGCGAACGCCGCCGGGACCGGATAGCCGGTGTAGACGCCGAAGGCCATGAACCCGGTCGCGGTCAGCAGCCCCGCCGTCGCTGCCAGCGACGTTATCTGGACGCCGTTTATGAGCCCCGCTCCGACCGTCTCGGAGATCGCCCCGCCCTGCGTGAGCGCGCCGAGCGCGGCGAGGATCCCGATGAGGAAGGCGGCCCGCATCGTCGAGATGGCGTTGGCGCCGATCGCCGGGGCGAACGGGGGCGAGTTGCTGTTGGCGCCGAGCGCCCACGCCGTGGCGAGGCTGGTGAGCGTCGCCAGCGCGACGAGCGCCCAGAAGACGGCTCCCGCCACGCTCAACGGCCTCCGCTGACGGCGGTTCGAACCATGTCACCCACTTCGACGGAGGCGGTGATTAAACGTTCCCCCGACGCGTCCGCGATGCACGTCGGAAGGCTACGGTCGCAGACTCGATTCGCTCGAAAAACGAGTCGGTAGCACGTGTGGTGAAATCACCGTCGACACGGTACCGACGCTCGCGACGTGTCTCGCGGCAGCAGAGAATGGGGCCGGAGGGCGAAGCGAAACTCGCAGATCCCGCTTCTCCGACTCTCTTCCCGACCGATCCGACTGATCGCGTTTGCTTACGCTGGCTCATTATTGATGTCTAAGTCCGTGTGCTGCTGCTGTCGTTCTTCGAACTCTTCGACTACCGTGGCCTGATCGTAGTACCGCCGGATCGTCGCCGGCTTCGCGTTGACCCGGCGAGCGACATACTCGATGTCGCCGTCCGTCTCGTTCAGGAGCCACGTGATCGCGCCGGTCCGAATTGCATGCGGCGACCTCGACGACGGACACTTCCCGGACTCTGCCCGACTCGTCCACTCGCAGCTGTGACGCTCTCGTGAGTGCGGGCAGCCGGTGTAGAGACACGGTTGGGTCGACTGGTAGCACCAGGACCGAATCGTCGTCCGACTCGGTCGCCCCTGTCGCGTCGAGAAGAGCGGATCGCGGCCGTACTTGTCCCGCTTGTCCGGCCGCTCTCGAGCGACGTACATGTCGAGCGCTGCGACGACATCGTCGTTGACGCTCACTATCCGTTCGCCCTCGGCGTCGTTCTTCAGCGGCGTCTCCGTCTCCGGCCGATGGTAGAACCGCAGTGTCCCCTCCTCGGCGTCGTAGTCGCCGAGATCGAGGCCACGGAGACCGCCGAGACGGCACGCCGTGTGCCAAAGCACCTCCATCGAGGCGTGCCAGGCCGTTCCGAACCACTGGTCAGAGTCGCGGAAGTAGTTCAAGTGCTTCCGCGCTCTGTCCGCCGGCAACTGCTCGTCGCTCGTCTCCTCGTCTTTCGTCAGTTTCGGGATCTCGACCTTCTTACTGAGCTCCTCGTCGACAACCTCGATCCGTTCGCAGAATTCGAACAGCTGCTTGATCGAGACCATCGCGCTCTTCACCGTCGACGGAGAGACATCGTCCGACTCACGGTGGTGGCGGTAGTCGTCGATCTCCCAACCGTCAATATCACGCATCGTCTCGATATCGTTCTCCTCACACCACTCGACGAAGTGACTCAGCCGATGCGCGTAGCTCCGAACCGTCTCGTCGGCCTGCCGCTGCTGGCGCCGACTCAGGAAGCGATCGGCCGCTTCCCTCGGTGAAAGCTCCCGGCTCATGGTCCCCGGTCAAGACAGTCGAGCGACCGGCCGGCGTACCGGCCGCAGTTCGGGCAGGTGTTCCCGTTCACGAACCGGTTGACGAGCCGGTCGCACTGCGGGCACTCCCACAGCTTCCCGGTCACGGAGCCACCACCTCGCCCGTGTCGAACTCGCTCGCGGGGATCCCGGCCTGCCGGCGCGCCATGTCGACCGCAGCCGAGTCCGTCGCGAGCACGCCGACGGCGACCGTCTCGACGTGCCAGCCGTGCGACGAGCGCAGTTCGACGTCGACCTCCCGGCTCACGGGTCGGCCTCCGGCGCGTCGAGCTCGTCGTAGTCGAGATCGCGGAGCTCCGCGGTCACCCAGCTCGCGTCACCCGGCAGATTCCGGGCGAGCCGGTGGACATCGTAGTCCGCGACCACGGCCCCGGGCGTCATCACCGCGTAGAGCAGCTGCGGGGAGTGGTAGCCCGCGGGCTCCAGTTCCGGATCGTCGTCGGGGTCGAGGCGTTCGACGCCGACCGTGTACGCGGTCGCCTCGCCGTCGGCGATGCGGGTGAACCTCATTCGTCACCTCCCGCCTGCCACGCTTGGCGGGCTTTGAGGGCGCGGCGGGCCGACTCGGTGAGTCGGTACTCGTTGGTGCGCTTGTCGCGCGCCTGCTTGGCGACAAGGTCGCGCTCGACGAGCTTGTCGAGGTTCTGGTAGAGGCGGCTGTGGTTGAGTTCCTCGCCGTAGTAGTCGGCGAGTTCCGCCTTCAGCGAGAGCCCCTTGCGGGCGTCGTCGTGGGACAGCGCCCACAGGAGATCGCGCTGGAAGGCGGTGAGGTCCGCGAGCGCGTCGTGGTCCGCGGCGCACTCCGCGCTCATGCGTCGTCCTCCGCACATGAGAAACAGACGGGCACGCCGCGCTCTGCGTCGAGGCCGTCAGCCGGCGCTGGGCAGAACGCGCAGCCGCCGTCGGTTTCGCTCGATTCTCCGGTCGTCGCGCAGGGCTTAAGCCCCGCAGTTGCCATCGTCAGCATGGTTCTGTGGGCCAACACAGAACCCGACCCGGTCGGGTGTTGTAGCACCGCGACCGGGATCCTACATTTCATCGCGAGCCGAGGGTTCGTCACTCGGGCTCCGTGTCAACACAACATAGGTGATACAACTTATAGGTTGTGTCTGAAATTGATAGTTCAATAGACTTTCTGAGGTTCCGATCGTGTGTACTAGGTTTTAGTGAACTAGTAGTCTCCTTATGAGATATTCTGGGGACTGGATGGCACTCGTTGACGACAGAGTGCTTGAATATCTACGCGAGAACGGTTCTGGATCTCCTACAGAAATGAAGGAAGAGGGGCCGATCCGGTATTCGAGTCAGTATATCGGCCGTCGATGTAAGAAATTGAAAGAAAATGGGCTCGTTCAGCACCTCGGGAACGGGGTTTACGTCATCACTGACGATGGAGAGGCGTACCTCGATGGGCGACTTGACACGCAGGAATGGCGCTACATCGATGACGATGCGAGCGAAGTCACCGCCAGTAGCTCCGAAGAGGTCCCCGGTGAGTCGAACGGAGGCGCAACCTGAATGCGGTCTTTCGTTCCGTGGATGACCCAGCTCGACGAGCGGATCCTCGAACAGGTTGCCTCCGATGGTGCTTCTACCTCTTGGGAAGTCGGGTTCGAACTCACCGGCACCGTGAGCCCCGGTCGCGTGACCGAGCGCTGTAACACGTTGGTCGACGCCGAGCTTGTCGAGCGCGAAGATCGTGATATCGGATTCGGTCGCGTGGAGACCTACTGGTCGATCACAACGTGGGGGCGGTTGTACCTGAGTGACGAAGTCGATCCCGGACTCGACATTCCCGAGCCCGGTCCGCGACCGCCTCATGCTACGCGGCCGGGTGAGTGGGCAGGCTTTTAATTTGTCTACTGAGTGTAATTGGAAACCCGTGACAAGTCGTTTTGAAACTCTTCAATCGGTGGGAGTACTAAGTCGCTTAGTAGGCTAGCCACCAATTCTATTCCTTGTGTAACAGCCATCTTGAATTCTTCAAGTTCATCCAACTTGACCGTATCTCCCCGTCTCGTTACATAGTGGCTGATCTCATTCCGAGTGTCTACGATCCACCGTTTAATTTCTCCAAGATTATATGTATCACTTTGAGCGTAGTGTGCCTCAATATCTCCAATAATACAGCCCACACTAGTCTCGTCTATCTTGTGGTGAACCCCGTCGACGTAAGCGTTTAACCACCTCGCGCCGACCTCCTCTATCATGGTTGAGCAGGCGATGATTACCACGATCAACGGCGGATGTGAGATATATGGGAAAGAGTTACTGGTCAACTCTTCAAAATCGTTGTCTCTTTTCATCAATCCGTGGAACCGAGCGGCGTGATTGAAAGATTCGACAACCCAAAGAAACCACAGTTGTGCGTGTACGTATAATCGTATCCGAGGAATTATTGTATCCTGGAAATTTAGGGTGTCCTTGGCTAGTTCTTCGTATATGTCATTTTGACTAAACTCTGCTTTCGAATTAAGAATCTCAAAACTCTCCTCAAATTGATCTAATATGGGCTCTACCGTCTCCAAAAGTCTGATCGCGTTGCGGATCCCCCCACTAAGTCGAACCGGGTGTCGTATGTCGATCGCCCTAGCCCCATTGCTGTGGTCCTTCTGTATCTGCTGATAATAGTTGTCAACAGCCTCAGATATGACTGCTTGAACAAACTTACAGAGTTTTTGTCCTTCTCGGATTGTAGCTGCCTGCCACGGGTCTTGGGCAGGTTCGAAACGGATCTTCCGTGGAACTTCCGAGTGTTGCTCGAGTAGTATTTTTACCGTCGCCACATCCCCAAAGTCCCTCATACGATATCCGTAGAAGGTGTACTGCGTGATAATAGTGCCAGCCGAGATAGTCAATTAGCGAGTTTGTCTGCGTCACAGTCATCGCGAAGACCTATTCGATTGCTAGTAGAATCGCGATTGTTGGGTCAGAGCTTGGCTTTATGTGGAACATCCACTTCAGAACGGTCACCCTTTCGGGGCTTGGCTACGGTGGAATCAAGCCGACCACGACGACGACACAACTGCTCGCGAGCGTTCAGTCGCTTATCCGTGGGATTCTAATAGCGCTTTGCCGTGTTTGGACGTCGGGCTCTTAGATAGTTCTCTGGCTAGACTAGCGCCGGTGTCGATGAGCCAAAACTCCTTGCTCAAACAACGAGAGATTTAATTGATGATTGGACCTACTAGCTATTCCTCGTCATCTTGATCATCCTTTCCCGACCAGGTGACCGTACCACTACCGTGTACTGCGACTTGGAACAGCTGTTCTTCAACTGCCTCCTGTAGATCTTTTTCTTTGTTCATAGGCCCCACCTTGTGTGCTGATTATGTGTGTTGGCATTAGTACCTTGTGTGGAAGGTAAAAGTGGAATTGGGGCTATGTGATTTGCCACAAGCCCCAGGCTACACCATGGAGGAGTAAAGGAATGATACAGAGTATCTTGTATCTATCTGCCCATTCATTATTCAACGCAAAAATGAGCCCTAATGTAGCTGTGATGAAACCTCCGGAGCCGGCTTGAATTAATCCCTGAGTATCCGAGATGGGAGGGATTCCCCATAGAACAATTGAAACAACAGCAGTAGCAACAGAGAACAGTAGGTAGATGACCAATGACCTCATTAGACTATCACTATTCGGAATTAAATCGTATTCTAGATTCCATTCGTATTTACGATCTTTAGCTGGCGGAATTCGGCAAGATATCACCCGTGTATCATCATCTAGACCATTTTCGTGGAGATCTCTAGCTGGTTCTCCACCTGTCCTATTTGTTGTTCCTTTTGTACCATATCCAGGTGGACCCTTGATCACTATGAACTCATCGTGATTATTTGTCGGGAACTGTTCAACATTGGCCCTAAATGTGGGTATACGAAAGAATTTTTTCTTCCATTCGGATATCCATCCTTTGTATATTTTTGGTTCTGTGATTTCATAAAAAGACACAACTTCTGATTGATCAAATTGAGAAACTATAGTCCTATAATCGCCTGGTTTTAGACTTTTATCCCGCGGTAGTTGTACTAGTGTCTTATAATCATATTCTTTGAACTTCTCTTGGAACTCTGCCCAACCTGCTGGATCGGATTCTCTTTGACGCTCAATCATACTTTCAACCCTTCTATTTTCGTAAATATTCAGCTGACTGCCATCCTCATCATATATCTGTAAGTTTCGTTTGAATTCTCGAAGTGGTAGGAACAAAAAATTAAACTCTTTTTTAGTCGGATTATTAACTACATAGTCTATTTCTCGCTCCCGATCGACAGGAGAAACGTGAATTGTTCTGTCGATAACCCTAACCATTCTAACATCTTTTGGGTGCCCACTCCGATCGTTCCCTGAGGAGTCTTGTGAACGCTCGGTCGCTCCATCAGAAAATAGCCTACTGTAGGCCTTTCTTAGAAAGCCCGACATCACTATATTAGCCAATAGTTATTCAGAATTCATAATATTACCGTCTATCTCATCTAATATACGCCTTCAGAATACTTTGTACCTAGTCGAGGACCTCCTGAATCTCTTCAGATTCCGGATCGGGTACTAACATCCGCACTTCGTGGTCATCGATTCCAACTTCACCCCTCTGTATGCTACAGATACTCCGAAGGGATTTCCAGAGCATAGCCGCATTGTACTCCTCAACCTCGGGTGGAATATGATTTAGAAGAGACTGCGAACAGATCACGATTAGACGGCTTTCCGTTCGGGAAAACGCAACGTTGGACCGATTGAGGTCGAGGAGGAATTCCTCATTGAGACCGATTGCGGTCGGATCGCTCGCTGTCGCTGAAACGATGACGTTCTCAGCCTCCCCGCCTTGTAACCGCTCTACCGTGTCAACGACGTCCACGGGCCCATCTAGCTCCTCCTCAAGCCGTTCTTGGAGATGAGAGCGCTGCGCCGTGTGCGGGGTCAGCACGGCTACGGATCCATCGTCAAGATCGTCCGCTGCGGGTGAATCAAGAAGTTGTTCGATAACCTCGGCCTCGAAAGGATTGCTCACTCTCGACTCGTTTTCATCATGCGTGAGGAGGAAGAGACCGGTGTCCTGTTCCCAAATATTCGTGAAGGGGTCCCCGTTGTCTGCGACGTCTGGCGGCCTTTCAGCTAACTCCCCCTCAAGCTCTGTGTCATCGTACGATCGATACAGCTGGCTCACGAGAGCTCGGATCACTGGTGGGAGTCGGAACGTATACTGGAGGCGTGAGAGGCGTATTGAATCTGGCCCCATGTCGTCGTGATCTGCGAGGTCGTGAACCGCCTCGAACGCGCTCGAATAAGGCTGGTACAGCTCAACAGGAGGTCGATCTTCCTCCTCCCAATCATGAGCAACGATCGGTGAGAGCTGTCGGTGATCCCCTGCGAGCAGAATGCGGCCGTCTGGAGCAACTGTCGTTGAGAGGGCTAAGAAGTGAGGGAACACCAGCATACTGGCTTCATCCACGATCAACTCATCTGCGTAGAATTCTCCATCATCTCCGCCGAATGTTGCTGAATCATCGAGCGTACTCATCTGCTTGAGAATACCGTTAACAGTCCCTCCAATGAGCAATACGCCATCCTCACGGTACCCATCAAGCTGCCGAATGTTCCCGTTTGTGCCGGTCTCAACTACCCTTCCACCCGGACCTTCACTGTCGACTTTAACGAGGGTGAGCTCTGGAACATCGAATCCTAACCGTTCAGCAATATCTCGGAACTCATCCTCAACTTCGGCAATTCGATCTAGAAGATTATCGACGGAGCGGTGTGTGTTTCCACTCATCAGCACGGTATCCCCTTGTTCGAGGTGATCCACCAATCTGAGGAGTATCGCGAATGCCGTCGTTGTCGTCTTTCCAGTTCCGGGAGGTCCGTGGACTAAATTGACCCGAGTCGAGAGACCTTCAAGAATTGTATCAACCTGCGACTCCTGGAGTGTATGACCATCTCCGACTTCTAAGGCGTTTAGTAATTCCTCATACCTATCGGCCTGATCTTCCGAGATCGGTGTAATTGATGGTACTGTTGGAGACTCTGGATCAAGCCAGCGCAGCGCATGCTGTCCGTGTCCTGATTCGAGCCGTGAATGGACTTTTCCGGCCGTGAAGTCGGTAATGCTGTCTGTAAGAATGAAGCGTGTATCTGGGCTATAGTAGTGTTCTCCAGCATCCCCGTACGGATGACTCTCAAGTGAATACCGGTCATCAGGTGAGTGTCTCCCTTCAAGGAAGATAGTTTCATTTTCCCAATCAATCCGCTCAATAGCAAATATGTTTCCACCCCTTGATAGCTGGCCAAAAGTGGGACCATCATCTGGATCGTCCGGTGCTGGACTCACTCTCGTATAACTTCCTTCATCAAACGAAGTCCGTAGTCGATATTCATCAATAGTGATATCATACGGGTCAAAATCGAGATCTGCTCGGAGAACTCCGTCTTCTTGCCAAACCGCATTACGGAGCGGCATAGCCTCTCCTTCAGGCACCCGATGCGACATAGGCCGCATATTTTTTGTAAACCATTCTGTAGTTCCAACGTGGCTATCCAGAAGAAGGAAATCGATTGCTGCGCGTGCCGCGTTATCAACATCTAGGTCAAACTGTCCTAATTCCGCCACAGTAAGCGGTTCTTTGGTGATATCTTCATTGTGATATCCAATCTGTTCGTCAATCCATCGGAGAGCATGTGTACGTGCTGTTTGGTAGGATCGAAGCTTTAGTCGATTGGCACGGTGGTATCGATTTAATTGATTCCTGACGCGCGGATTGTCGAAAGCACTCGTATCGGGAAGGCTTCCCCATACAACGTGCATATACGGTACTGGTAGACTATCGAAGAATCGACTCCGGATTTCGAACCGAGGTGAACGGTCCGTTTCCTCGTCTGACTCCGCCCAGTCATTCGAATTTGTAAGATCAAGAGTGGTCTTGAAATCGAAAACATCCTGTTCAAATATTCGGTCTAGCTCTACTGTCTCACCAGCTACGTTCCTATCCCAATGGAACTCATTCCCAAACCAGGTCAAGTCCGTTGCGACCCCTAGTCCTCTTCCAGTCCACCCGAGCGCAAACCTATCGTCGACCTCACTCCGAAGGCTCGAATAGATCATCTGCTCAAGCGGCTCGCGACAACCCAACAGCTCCCGCAAGTGGCTCAGTAGCCTTGTTCCTGCCCGAGATGCCGCTTCTATCAGGTGATTTATTTCTGATTCTGACCAGACGTAGAAGTGAATACGCTCTCTCTCCGATTCTGAAACGACGGTAATGGCATCAATTAAATCATACAAAAAGTCGTGAATTAGATTTGTCTCAGAAGCGGTATCTCGGTCATAATCTCCTGTCCAACCTATCGGCTGAAGACTAACGATATCTTCCCCGTTCAAATCACGAGTTTCTCCCTCCTCATCCGGATTTTGCTCGACGACACTTGGTGTAGTGTCGCGCGACCAGTTCCCCTCTGAGTCCCGATTGTACTCTACAGGAGTGTCAACTTCCCAGTCGCTTCGTGTAACATGCGCTGAGATTGCGACGACACGGTCCTCGGTGTAATCATAGTCTACATTGAGGTATACACGGAGAAGACGATCCCCGTCAATTTCGTGTGAGGGCAATTGGCTTTCTCCTTGATTCGGGAGGGGTTCAACAGCATACTCATCATCCGGACTATCTCCTGGAAGCGTCTGCCGTCTGGCTTCAGCTCGGGCTTTGAGTGCCTGTAATTCCTCTCTCACAGTCTGATTACTCCGCAACCTGTGAGCCGCTGGCGAGTCGAGATCTAGGTCCGCCAAATCGTCGATATCCTCGATGTCCTCTTCATTGAATGCGCGAATCGCAGTTGGAGAGAGGCCCAAAAGCTCCAGTCGTCGTTTTCTCCCACTTTCTGAAAAGCAATGAACATCGAAAACACACTGATCGCACTTCGGATTTAATTGATAATCTAGATCGTCAATGTCAGCAACATCAGTTGTAATGACTTGTTCAAAAGTTCCACCTTCGCGCAGGAGTTCCTCGACGTCGCTCGTCTCCGAATCTAGGTCTAGCGGATCAAGCTGAAGGATATCCTCTATCTGATTCGTTGTTTCATCCACCCGCCCTACCACATATTCTACGTCTTCGGGCTTGATGATACCACCAGGCAAGTAGATCCCATCGTCGATCAGCTGTTCGAGAATCAGCTTGTAGGTCGCAACTTGGATATAGTGGTTCGTCTTGTCCTTACGGCTACTCTTTGTTTCGACGATTCTGAGCTTCGCCTCAGATCCCTCCCAGCGCAGAACCACGAAGTCGATCCGACCTGAAACATCGAATGTGCCTATTATACCCTGTATCTCAACTTCGCGAGTAAAGACAGGCGTTCCGGGTTCAACATCAGTAAGTGAATCCACAAATTGATTCCAAGAAATGTTTGTAGAGTCATTATCGGCAGAAGAGTCGTCTACTGCTCCGTTACTGGGATCGGCAATGGGTGTTCCTTCAGCTACCCCTTCCTCAATTTCGGTGACTCCTTCATCACGTAGGGAATTTGCCCATTCATCCTCTAACTGTTCCCCTCGGAGCTGTAGAACCGGATCTAGAGAGTTGAAAAGCCGTTCCGCGAAGGGGAGTTCCTCAGTCGCCGATCGGTTATCGTATCCGAGACGGAGGCGCCGGTCACATGAGTGATGCCGTACGTATTGTGCGATCTCTGTTGCGCTGAGTGGATATGGTGAGGTGGACATTGGGGAATTAGATTTAATGTTTAATGATAGTTCGAACACATTATAATAAAAGTAGCGTAACAACTAGACTAATTTAGACAGTTTCTACTAGCCGCAAAAAGGCAAGAGTGCCGTGTCTGTAGATTGAACTGAAACCGGTCAACGAAGAGGATCTACTACCAAGAATTATGCTTATTTATCAGTAGCAGCAGAGATCTATTGCTCTTTCGTCGCCAACTCGTCGACGCGCTCCGCCTCCTCGTGGAGGTCTGTGAGCTCGATATCGGCGTCAAAGTGCGACGTCGACGTGAGGTCCGGGAACGGATACGTACACAGAATCTTCGAGCCGACGCCGTCCGCGGTCGCCATCGTCGAGTGCGTCGCCGGTGTCCGAATCTCGTAACGCCACTGCCGGAGCTGCTCGATCGCGTCCACGGCCTCATCCGGCTCCAGCCCGCTCCGCCTCGCGAAGTCGCCGAGTGTCATCTCGCTGTTACAGTTGTCTTCGCGGCTGAAGAACGAGAGCGCGGCCGTCACCGGCGTCTTCTCGATCCCCTCGACTGTCAGCTCCGAGCTGTAGTCGCTCCGCGTCGTGGAGTAGTGGCCGACCACGTCCTCGAGCTTCTCGTACTCCGTCCGGTCGAGTACGTCCTGCTTGAGCAGATACCACAGGTAGAAGACGCTGTCAACGTCGCAGTTGGTCGCCGTCAGCGTGATCTCGGACACGCCGATCGACGAGAGGAGCGTTCCGTTGCTCCGTTCGAGATGAATCTCGATCTCACCCGCGCCCTGGTCGACGCCGTCGACATCGATGTTGAGCGTTCCCTTCTCGACAGAACTCGTTACTCGGAACCGACGCTCGTACGTTTCACTGAGTTTGTCGAGGTCGTCGGCACGCTCCCCGTCAAAGTAGGAGTCGAATCCCCACGCGTACCCGTACCTCTCCACCTCTTCGCCGACCGTCGGCGCGTCGCCGTCGTCGAACTGTTCGAGCCCGCTCTGCCCACCCTCGCGAGCGTTGGAGGGCTCCCACAGACCGAGCTCGATGAGTCGCTCCCGGGCCTTTCGTTCGTACTCCTCACTGCTCGTGCGCTTTCGCGAACGAAAATTCAGATCATATCCTGTTGGCATGGGCTCGATCTCAGGTAGTTTCTGAGGCCCGTAGTCGACAATCGGTAGGTCGATTTCTGGTTCACGACCGAATATTTGCTTCGCGATCGACTGCGCCAGCACGGCCGCGAGCTGGGGTGGAACAGAATTGCCGATCTGTTTTACCACGTCGGCATAACTCCCTGTGAGAACGTAGTCGTCGGGGAAAGATTGGAGTCGCTTTAGCTCTGCTTCGGTGAACTTCCGATTCTCCCAATGGAACGGACCAGACGCAGCCCCTGGCTGCGCTTTCAGTGTGCGAACCGGTTCTTCCGGATCTGTCTTGTACAGGTAGTCGGAGAACCTCGATCGCCAACCGAACACGGGATCCGGGTGTCCTAGCTTCTCCGTATAGAACGAGTAGTTCAGACCGGGCGGAATATCTTCGAGGAGGTGAGCGTGCTTCGACGTTACCTCGTAGGGAGGTTCCGCCTCAACGTTGTCGTTGTCGAGATCCGCGATCGCCTTCCCGGCGGTTACCGACTTGAGATCTCCTTCAGAGTCTTCGTCATGCGTCGGCTTCGGGAAGTGGAACTCAACGTCGATGTCCTCTCTCACACCGACAATAAAGGTGCGCGCCCTGTGCTGAGGAACGCCGTAGTCTGCTGCATTAAGTGTTCGAGCAGTACGGGGTTTTTCGACGACGTAGCCAGCCCCTCGGAACGCCTCGACGATAGGTTCCCAGTCCTCCTCGTTTGACGTGACTCCGGACACGTTCTCGAAGAGGAATCCAGCCGGTTGCCACTCGTGGAGGAGGTCGACATATGCCTCGAACAGCCGACCTTCTTCACTGTCAGTTCCCTCCGTTCCCCCTGCACGGCGAGCAGCCGCGGAGAACGGTTGACATGGCGGTCCACCGATCACGAAATCAATTTCGTCGTCGATAGCAGTAGAGACACCGAAATCCTCGTGACGATCCTCGAGAATCGCATCAGCGAACTCACGAACGTCCTCACAGAGTAGAACCGCTTCTTCATCGACATACGTGCCCCTGTTAGCTTCGAGAGTCTCAACCGCAGTTTCGTCAACGTCGAGGTGGAGAGCGATTTCGAACGCTGGATTTTCGCTGAAACCGATGTCGAGGCCTCCAGCACCCGAAAATAAACTCGCGACGGTAATCGGTTCTGAGTTAGCCATTATATCCACCTGGTCAGTCACTATACGACCATCAGCTCATCATCGCATAAAGACTTTCGTCGGGGGGCGAATATGGTGTCAGTTACCTATCGAATTGAAGAAGCTCTGCAAGGCTTTCGACCCACTGACGAGTCGGTTCGTCAATCGGCGCACGGTCCCGTCGCTTCTGGCAGAGGGACTCAGCATATGCAACGATCCACTCCTCGGGGGACAGATGGTCACCGTGATCTTCAAATTGAACTCGTACGAACGCGTCGACGTCGATCAGTTGGAAGTCCACGTCGTGTTTTGATTCGATCCTCTGGATTATTTCGTCATAGTTCGCCTCAACTGGTTTGCTCGTGATCAATCCGACAACCTCCGTTTCCGGATGGTTCGAGAGCTTATCACCGACCTCTCTGATTTCAGTAGCAAGATCCCTGAGTCCGTACTTGGCGTCCCATGCTTCTTTGATATGCCGCCGGCCCTCTGTATCCTTAGCAACGACCTCTAAGTCTCCAATATTGCCATGTTTCTTATTCGCAGAACGCATCTGGGTGAGCGGTTTCAACTCGTATCCGAGCGGCAAACCGCTGTTGTCCTCTTTTACTTGGAACAGGGAATGGAGCGCTACTTCGAAGATTCGCGCCGCGTGGGCTGATCGCGTGACGTGTTCAGTAATGATTCGCGTCGCATCCCGTTGAGTCACCCCACGTTCCACTACCTCATCTACGAGGGAGAGAACGCTCTCGTACGCCTCCTGTGCCCGTTCACCGCGGTTGTAGAACGAGAGGAGGAGATAATCGAGTAACTCCTCTGGATCCGGACCGTTCTCAGACTCAACCGCACTGAGAATGTCTGCCCATTCTTCTTGTGCGCCGCGTATATTCGCCTTATAGAATCGTGAATACGGATAATTTTCCGCAAGTGACCGTGTCATCATGACACCGTCTCGATTGACTCGAAGTAGGTCGTAATCACGGAGAGTCGGGGCGATATAGTTGCTGTCGATGGTTCGCATCGAGAGTCCTTCTTTCCAAGAAAAATGAGCTGAGCTTCGACTTCCCTTATGCAGTCTCACACTTTGTTCCGGTGCGATAGACTTGATCGTGAGCTGATTACAGAGAAGTCCCGACAGCGCTCGTCCCTTCTCACTCGTGATTGCGTCGACGATCGCGTCGATGTTGTCGAGCTGCTCCTGCGAGGCGTCGACGGAAACATCTGATTCTGAATCGATGACTTGGTTGATCCGATCTTTTAAGTATCCCTCCTCAAGTTCCGACTTGATACTCTCGTACCGTTCTCGAGCCTCCTCTGTCTGAGTACCTTCTCTGTAGACTTCGTGACCTCCGTCCTCTCTTATGAACTCGACCCGATTTTCGTAAACTATCATTTGCGGTCCGCTCTCTACGGAGTCATTTGACATGCAAATATACTGTATATACAGATACAATAAACCCGCTAGTCAGACATACAACGTATGATATTAGTTACAATAGTTGCTGATTCAGTGCCGGCTACGGGGAGGATGAGGCGATGCGATTTTTGAGTACTCTATGCTCGAGGAGGTAGCCCTAATCATTACTATATAGCCGACTGAACGGCACAAAAGCCTCTGCGAAGATTGGTTGAGGGGTGTTGAAACGCCCAGTGCGTTTGAGACTCCGACACGCTCTTTAGGAGTACTCGCTTACCTGACGGTAATGACGGTCGAAGCGACCAGCGCTGGAGCCATCCTCTTCCGCGACACCCGCGGCGAACGGGAGTACTTGCTCCTGAAGAGCCGACCGGGGGACTGGGAGTTCCCCAAAGGCGGGGTCGAGGGGGACGAGGAGCTCCAGCAGACGGCGATCAGGGAGGTGTCGGAGGAGGCCGGGATCGAGGATTTCCGGCTCATCGACGGCTTCCGCAGGGAGTACGATTACGTGTTCGAGGCGAACGGAAACACCATCCACAAGACGGTCCACCTGTTCATCGCGCGCTCGTTCGAGGCGAGCGCGGAGATCTCGAACGAGCACCGCGACCTGCAGTGGCGCGACTACGACCAAGCGCTCAACACGATCACCCAGGACGGCCCCCGGGAGATCTTCGAAGACGCTCACGACTACCTCGACGAGCGGAAAGACGAGGAGACCGGCGACTACATTTAAGAATCTGAACGCATTCGGATATTTCACTCGGAGACATCCGGAGCCTGATGTAATCTAGCAGTTTTTTTAATAATCTCGCGGTATCACAAGCGTAGCCTTGGATACTGATTCACGCATATATCTTCCCGTGTGTGTTTGATTCTCATCAGGCTGCAGACTATTCATCATGGTAATGTGTGATTATTTTACCACTGAAATCAGAATTGTCAGGAAGAATAGAAGATAGGGATGGATAGTGCAGGGTCAATCGCTCCGACTGGTTCTACTTGCTGGTCAATAGCACTGTATCCGAGGTGAAGAAACTCGAAGTATAGCAGTACTGCGAGAGTTATGATAATATTTCTCGGCAAGCTCAGGTACCGAATTAGAATATTCATCGTAACTCTGAGAACACCTCGAAAAAAGCCCTACCCATGCCGACTCCATCAGTACAACTTGGAGATCTTGCTCAAGACTTCGCTGACGTAATCCCCGACGTGGATGCGACAGCCGAACATGAACGATGGGATCCCGGGCTCGGACCATTCGAGGAAGAACGTCAGCTGGAAATGATTCTTACTGCTCTCTCACCCGACGGCGCGACCCCCACAAACATTAAACGAGAAGTCAGCTATCCCGACAGTGGCCGCCGCTGCGATCTCGTGATCGACACCGGCAACCGAACACTACCCGTAGAGGCGAAACTGCTCCGGTTCCGTCTCGACAACGGAAATATCGACCCAAACATGTACAAAAGCATTTTCAGCCCGTTCCCGGAGCGCAGTTCGTCGTCGCTGCTCACAGACGCTCAGAAACTCACGCAATCCGCATTCGACTCCCCATGCGGACTTCTCGGCATCTACTACGAGAAAGAGGGAGAAGAGTACGACCAGCTCCGCGCCGAACGAATCGCGGAGAAGTTCGAACACGACATCGAATACTGGTACGACATCGACATCGAGACCGTCGCAATCGCAAAATTCGACGGTCTCCAACACCCGCACCACCAGAAGGGGGCGGTCATCGGCTGGGTTGTCGAGTAGTTTTGACCAGATAACCACCTGCGTCATATTCGGAGCTTGGGTTAATTCGCTCCCAACAACCTAGCGAGGGCTGAAGGTTCACAGCGCCGCAGCACGCGCCGAGAAACGGCCGCTGCTCTCAACGGAGAGCTATGCGGCCGCGATGTCTTCGAGCCGCTCAACAGTTTGCTCGAGCACCCACTCGCCAACGAGGTCGTAGGCAGCTCGTCCGGCGCCGAGCGCATCGCTGACGATCTGGCCGATCGGCGGCTCCCAGTAGCCGAGCGCGACGAGCCCGAACATCGCCACCACCACAGCGACAGCGATGCTCGCCGCTGACGAGAAGATGCCGGCGGCGGCCGCCCCGACGGCTTTCCACCGCCGAAACCGGAGCAGCACGACGATCGCGCCGATGCCGACGACGAGCGAGGTTGAGAGGTGGTTCCCGAGGAACCCCCACATCAGTCATCACGCTCCTCGGCGTCGATCTCGAGACGCGTCACCTCGTCGGGCGTGCTGGCGTCTTCGCGGTACGCGCTGATGGCGCGGTAGCCGAGGTAGATCGCCCCGATGACGATGATGATGCCGGCCTCTTCGGCGATCGTCTGGAAGAAACCAGGCGCGAGCACGTTGAGCCCAAGCAACGCGATGACGGCGGTGCTCCCGGCCCAGATCCGGAAGTCGAACCGGCCGAACTGCTGGAGCGCGAGATACATCGCGACGGGCGCGGCAGCCAGCCCGACGATCAGCCGCGTCTGCTCGGGGAGGAAGTCGGTGCCGAGCACGAACGCACCGCCGCCGAGGATCAGCGCCCCGACGACGATCTCGTTGTCGAGGGCGCGCTCGACGAGCGAGTTGACGGTGCCGAGCGCGGAGCCAGCGGCGCTCGTCGCGGCCTGCTGTCGCTCGGGGGTGATAACGCCGCTGCGGCGGCCGACGACGAAAAGCCCGCCGAGCAGCGTCGCGACGAGCAGCAGCGTCGACCCGTCGGGGACAAGCGCCTGCAGCGCGGTGAACCCGCCGCTCGCGGCGTCCATCGGGCCAGCGCCGCCACCGATGCTCCCGGTCGGGCCCGAACCCGAGCCGGAGCCGCTCGCGCTCCCGTCGTCGACCTGGAAGACGAGCGTCTCGTCGGAGTTGTCGTCAGTCAGCGTGATCGGCGAGGAGGCGAGCCCCTCGTCGCGGACGATCCCGTTCGTCGTCGAGTAGAGGATGTACGGCGTCGCATCCTTCGCGTCGACGAAGGTGTAGTCAACCTCGCTGTTCCCGTCACCGCGCACGGCGATACCGGGCCCTGTGCGGTCGCCCTCGAGCTCAGGCACGGTCACCTGCCCGGTCGTGGGCGCGACCTCGACCGGCCACGTGCGCACGGTTGCTTCCGCGCCGGTGGTCGCGTCCGGGAGCGTGAACGTCTGCTCGCCGCTCGCCGAGATCGTGGTCGAGCCGTTCGCCGCGCCCCACGTCGCGTTCTCCGCGTAGTGGACGCGGTTCGCGAACGTCGTCTCGTCGACCGAGAGCGCGAAGTCCGGCCCAGCATCGTTGATCTGGATGCGCGTGTTCAGCGTCGCCGAGTTCGTCGACGGGTCGAGCACGGTGATCGCGCCGTCGGAGACACGCACCTTGCTTCCGGTGGCTCGCACCTCGGTGGTGGTCCCCTCGGAAATATCGCCGAGCTGCACCGTGAGGTCCGTGCCGTTGAACGTGCGCTCGCTCTCGGCGACCGTCTGCCACGAGGTGCCGTTGGTCCGCATTTCCACGTCGCGGATACTGACGACACGGTCGTTCATCGGGATCGTGGCCGTGGCGTTCGCTCTGTCGCCGGCCCACGTCTTCGTGACGTTCGTGCTCTGGCTCCACGTCGTCTCGTCGACAGTCGCGTCGACGGTCGTCTCAGCGCCGTGGCTGTACTCAAACCCGACGAGGCTCGCCGGACCAGAGGTCGGCGAGTCGGTAGAGATCGTCACGGTGTTGGTTCCCTCCTGGAGCCATGCTGAGCTCGTATCGAGCGAGGCGGTTTCACCATCGGAGAGGGTGCCCGCGATGCCGGTGGTTTCGCCGTTCACTTCCACGACGGGATCGCGTGTTTCGGAAACCTCGGTCCATGACGCGGCCACGTCTACTGGACCGTCAACTGACACGTCCGCCGACTGTGACCCGGTCGAGAGCGAGACCGACTCCGTGACCGTCTCTCCGGGCCCGAGCACGCCCGTGTGAGAGACGATCGAGCCGCCGACCGTCACCGACGGATCCTCCGTCGCCGTTACCTCCGTCCACGACGCATCAACGCCGACGTTTCCGGTGGTCGAGACGCTTACTGACTGTGACGATCCCGGCGAGAGCGAGAGTGATTTTGTCGTCGTCGATCCCGGTTCGAGGATCCCCGTGTGCGACACGGTCGAGCCCCCGATCGTCACCGACGGATCCTTAGTCCGAGTTCGATCGGTCCATTCAAGCCTTACGTCAGCTTTTCCGGTTGAATCAAAGCTGACTGTTTGACTCCCAGTAGAGAGCGAGATCGATTTCTGATCCGACCCGCCCGTAAGCGTGACCGACTCCCCTCCGGTGTTTAGATTGACAGTCGCGTCATTAGTTGTGACCGGCACATCAGCCGGTCCGAAGGTATGGGTCGTTGTGGTCCCATATGTCTCATATTCTATATTATACGCGATCTCATATTCGCTATTAATCACGTCAGAGCCAATATCACCGTTCGCGAAATAGATGTAATACTCCCCAGATTCTCCGGAGTTACCCGGTGCGTCGACCAAAACGTCCATCGTAAGCGTGTCGATATTACCGGTGTTTGGAACGTGCCAGTTGACACTACTGACGTCCACCTGTTTGGTAGTAGTTGAGCCGTATGTGTCCCCGCTTTCAGTCGTGATCGACCACGAATTGACTTGGATCTCGTCGACACACGAGTCGGGACAAGCCTGCCCGCCTGCACCTCTCACACCTAACGTAATGTCTGATTTGACCCCATTTTCAATAATCGCTTGAGGGTCGCCCGATCCCGACGGTCCGGCGGGTGGAACATTTCCGCTCGGCGAAACGGTGAAAGAGTCGGATCCCCCGTTGACCGAACCGGATTTTGATTGTTGAGTCGTCGACCCCTTTCCCGTGAGCGTGACCGTCTCCGACTCCACGGGTTGGTTGCCGCCGACATCGATTGTCGTCGAATAGCCGTCGGAGACAGTTCCTGGCGAGAGCGAGCCGCTCGACGTCTCTTCGATACCTGTGAGCGTAACCGTCTCGTCTCGCGGCGACGCGGTTCCACCGACGTCAATCGGGAACGTGTCGCCGTTCGTCGCGGATACGCTCGTCGACGCGGTCGCGGTATTCTCTACACCGGTCAAATTGATCGATGGATCGTTGACACCGCTCGTGTTGGCGAGCTCGTACTGGAACTGGCTTCCGTCGCCAGCCTGCGCACCAGAGAGCTGGACCTCGCCGTCGAACGTGACCGTGTTCGTCGAGAACTCGCGGACGTAGAACGCGGCCGAGTCGCCACGCACCTGCAGCGGTGCCGCGTACTCGTTACCGCTCTCGTGGGTGATGAACGCCGCGTTCGGCACTTCACCGAGGTGCTCTTCGAACCACGCGGTATCGATGGAAACCCAGCGGCCCTCGTGCGTACGCTCGTCCTCGAGCACGATCGCGGGCTCGCCGTCGACCACGCTCGTCTGCACGTTCATCGTCTGCGAGCCCGCAGAGGCGCGCACCTTGTCGGGCGGCTCGGGCGCCTCTGCAGCCGCATCCGTGAACGTGCTCGGCAGTTGATTCATCGACTCGCCGTCGAAGCTCGGTGCCTGCTCTGTCGCCTCGTACGTCTCGCCTTGAACCGGATCCTGCGTCTCGACGGTGGTTTCACCGCCGCCGAACGGGTCAGCAGGCATCGCGACCGCGGCGGTGATGAGGACGCCGGCGAGTAAGAGCGACTTCGCCGCTCGCGACGAGACGCCGGGGAGCGAGACGCTCCGCAGCTGCGGCGCGATCTCTTCGACCGACTGTGAGATCGCGCCAGCGACGTACGCGTACGCCGCGAGCAGGTACGCTTTCGCGCGCTGTTTGAGGTTCTGTTCGTCGTCTTCGTCAGCGTCTGTCCCAGTGTCTGGATTAGTGTTGAAATCAGGCATGGCTCACCCTCCCCCCTGCGTTCCCATTAGGTACGCGCGCGTACGCAGCCTGCTGAGAGCGGCAGCGAGCGGATTCGTACCGACCGATCTCCGAGGTTCCCTATTTTTCCATACCGCTGAATAGCCGATATTCAGGGGTTTCAGACGCTCAGAGTTCATCGAGCGCCTCCTCTCGGCGGGGGTAACTCACCGAGATTTCGCCTCTGAATTTGTACCGTCGGTACGGATTTTCCCACGAGATCGGCGCGTAGTTCTGGTTCCGCCAGATCACGCCCTTTCCGACCTCGTCGGCGAAGTTGTTCACGTAGTTCTTGTCGATCGGGACGTTCCCGATCCCGGAGAGTGACGAGCTCGGGGGCGGTGTATTCGGCATCGTCACGAACCAACGAGTCTTTTCGCGGACACCTTCGTCGACGCGGGCAACGCTGTGGGACAACGTCATCGTTGAGAAGTTCTTCTTCCGCGCTTTCCCCTGCGCAACCGGGTAGCGCTTCACCTTCCGGTTCAGGTCGTTCTCGTCAGCTTCCGGGTTTAGCGGCACAAGGTCGCTGAACTCGTCGTTTACCATCAGCGTCGGGTGAAGGAAGTCGTCGTCTTTCGCCCGGCTTTCGAGGAAAGCGAATGCGATGTCCCGCAGCGGCGTCACTTCGGCGAGTTCCTCGGCTTCTCTGGCTGGCGTGTAAGTCGTCGCGGTCAGCTTCTCGCAGCCGCGGAACAGCGGGTCCGGAAGCACCGCGTAGAGCCCGCCAGGGACGATCTTGTTGATGAGGTCTCGCGGCGTCGTGTACGTCACTATGTCCCGGAAGACGTCGGTCAGGTCGATCTCGACTGTCGGGAGCGTCGGGTTTCTCGGCTTTGCGTGAACCTCGATCTCGACTCCTTCCGGCACCGCGATCGTCATGAACGGCGCCAGCGGAAGACACTCCAGCTCATCAAGCGTCAGCATCCACAAGACGGTCTCGTTGTTCACTTCCGGCATCCGTACGCCGCCGACCATGTTTGCGAACGATGTCTTCCCCTCGCCGGGCTCTGAGTGCGCCCAGATGTCCGTGCCACCGTCGTGAAGCGCTTTCAGGACATGTTCGTTCTCGGGTTTCGCGAGCCACTCCAAGACACGCCGCCGCTTGATCGGCTGTTCGGCGATGATATCCGAGTCGAGATCGCCGCGCTCCAGCGCCCACAGCTCCGCGTCGTCAACGTGGATCAGCGCGTCAAGGTATGCCTCTGGGTACTGGTAGACCCAGTGGGTGTTCTCAACACCCTCCCGGCATGCGATTCGAGACAGCGATTCGAGCTTCTTGTAGAACGGCCGGAGTTGGTTTCCGTCGTCGTCGTAGAAGTGTTCGTGAAGGATCTTGCCGTCGTTGTGGATCCCACGTTTCGAGAGCCGCTCCCACGACGCCTCACCGGCGTGATACATCGCCTGCCTCGACTCCGTGTACGGCTCGAAGTCCTCGTGAAGCTGCTCGAGGATCTCGTCGCGCTTCTTTTCGGTACGCCTCTGTCCGCTGAATGACTTGCTCATGTGCTGAAATTACCCTTAGTCTTCCCGCTGCTGTCGGTCCGTTCGCCACCGTTCAGCGTCCGCGCTGCCGCCAGAAACGACGGCATCACGACCGCCACGGCGAACCGATACCGCGTCAGTTTCGCTTCCTGCTCGCGCTGGTTGAGCAGCGCCTCGAGAAGCGGCGGGTTCCCGACGATCTCGTCGAGAAGGCCCGCCGGCTTCTCGCCGTTCGTCGGCGCCGACAGCGACCGCACCCAGCGCCCGAGCGCCTCTCGGTCCTCGAAGCCGCTCCACAGATCCATCAGCGCCGCCGCCTGCCCTTGGTCGAGTTGGCGGAACGCCGGCCGCATCAGCGGATTCGACTCCTCATCGGGGTCGACGTCGCTCCAAGTCTCTCCCTCAGCGTCTTCCACGCGCTCGCCGGCCCGCTCGCGGAACTGGCGGTACGCGAGGTCGCACGCGTCGTCGAGCTGCTCGACGAGCCGCCGCCGAACGTACACCGACTGCCGGCCCTCGTCGACGGTCAGCAGCTTCTCGAGTAGCCCCGACATCGGCATCATGTCAGAGGGCTCGAGCACGCGCTCGACGTGGCCGAGCGTCCGAACGCCCGCAGCCTGATACCACGACAGTGCCATGTACGCGCTGTCGAACCCGTCAGTCAGCGGCTGAATCGGCGGCTCCCGGCGGGGGTCGCCGTCGTAGAGCAGCCGGTCCTGGTCCCTGTCGAGAACGTCAAGCGCCGGCCGCGTGGTTCGGGACGGCGCCGCTTCCACGCCGCCCGGAACAGCATCAGTCATCGTCACCCTCCGCGCGACGCGCTGCCGGCTCCTCTGGTTGCTGCGGGTCGATCTCGTTGAAGTCGAACTCGGTGTCCTCCGCTTCGACATCGGTGCCGGCGTTGTCGTCGAGACCGAGCGCCTCCAGCGAGACGCCGATCTCGTCTTCGAGGAACGTCTGGATCATCGACCGGTCGCGCCGCGAGTCGATGTCGCGAGCCTCCAGCGCCGTCTTGATCCGCTCGCTCCACGCGATCTCCTCGTAGTCCTCGAGGAGCTTCGCGTCCGCGTGCTCGCTCTGCATGACCGTGAGCGAGGCGTCCGCGGTCAGATCGTGGCGTGGCGCCGGCTCGAAGTCGATCGCGCCGTCAACTGCCTCGTAGCTCTCGACGGCGAGCAGTACGAGGCCGGCGAACGCGCCAACCGTCGGGATGTTCGCGGCCGCCTCGCCGGCGTACCAGCCGATGACCGGGAGGCCGAGCGTGGCGACCGTGAGCAGCCCGTAGAGGCCGCGTGTGATCGGTGAGAGACTCTCGCCGTCCGCCGGCTCCGGAAGCCGGTGCCACACGGGCATCCGCCGTCGGAGGTGTGCAGGGCGGTGCCGGACCGCGTTGTCCTCGTCGGGGTCGACGTAGACCTTCTGCGTGGCGTCGCCCTCGACGCGGACACGCGTCCGCAGCTGCGAGAGGTCGAGGCGGGCGGCCTTCGCGAACAGCCGCGCGAAGAACGGCCGGATCCCCTTCTTTGGGACCATCCGTCCGCCGTCCGGAGCGCGAATGGTGGTCTTGATCGCCAGCTGCTCGTAGAGCTCATCGAAGTAGCCGTCCTCGCCGAGCTCGACCGAGTCAGTCACGCCCCCCGCTGCCTCGCCGCCGTCGGCGAGTGCATCGGGCTCCTTATCGGTCTCGCCGCGTCGCAGGCTCACCGCGTCGGTGAGCTCTTTGCGGACGAACGCAATCCGCTCGGTCGGCGGGCTCATCCGCAACCCACCGCCGTAGGCGATCGGGAGCAACGAGAGCCCCATCAGCACGTCGAGGTTCGCGACGACGGTCGCCACCTCGTAGTACAGGCCGCCGAGGACGCCAGTGACGAGAATCGCCGAGGCGATCCCCCACGACGTGAGCGAGTATCCCGGCCCTCTCCCGGCAAGTCGAAGTGTCGCCTTCGCACCGGAGAGTCCGATGATGATCGACGCGACTCCTGGAAGGATCGCGGTCCGGAACGAGTACCACCACGCGTCGGCTTGTGTCTCGATGGTCACCTGTTGGCTCGCCGGCGCCGACGCGTGCTCGAAGCGCCAGCGGGCGCCATCGACGG
The DNA here is from genome assembly GCF_003721435.2 of Halorubrum sp. CBA1229. Lineage (NCBI taxonomy): Archaea > Methanobacteriati > Methanobacteriota > Halobacteria > Halobacteriales > Haloferacaceae > Halorubrum > Halorubrum sp. CBA1229. Next base: position 3,178,861 of record NZ_CP054585.1, read on the forward strand.
CCTGTCCGTCCTGCTCGAGCCACATCGTTGCCTGAACGTTGCTGTCGTAGTGACTGTTGAGCTCGACCGGCGCGTTCGCGTAGCCGTCTTCGACCGTCACGGTCGCCCGCTGTACCTCTTGGTTCGCGGCGACGTCGACAGCCGTCCCGTTCTCGGTCTGCCGGCTCTCCGGCTGCCAGTAGACGATGACGAGCTCGTACTCGCCGGTTGAGTCGCCGAAGACGGTGCTGTACAGCTCGATCTGGTCTGTGTTGAGGGTCTGTCCGCCCTCCAAGTAGATCGGGTCGTTCGACAGCGGGTCGGCCGGCCGGTACCGGACGGCGATGGCGCCATCGATCTCCGTGTCACCGACGTAGCGCACGCTCGGCGGCGCCGCAGAGGGCTGCGTGCCGCCGTTCCGCAGCTGGTCGATGTCGAACGGCCCTGCCGAGGAGACCTCCGAGCCGTTTGTTTGTGGGCTCGTGTCGCCGGGAGGCGCCACGGCCGCCAGTGCGGGCGTCGCCATCGTCGCGACGAGGAGGACAGCGAGGCTGACCGCGGCGACCGCGGCGCCTCGAGTCATCGGTCAACCTCCTCGTCACCGAACTCGCCGCCGTCGGCGATGGCTTCCAGCTCTGGCGAGCGCTCGATCTCCTCGAGGCCGACCGGGCGGTGCCGCTCGTCGACGCGCTCGTCGATCGGCGGCGCCGCTTCAAGCTCGTCGAGGCGGGCACCGCAGGTCGCGCAGTAACGGTCATCCGTCGCGCAGACCTCCATCCGACAGTTCGGACAGGCGTCGAAGTCGACGTTCCCGGCGATGTAGACGACTCCGAGTAGGCCGGCGAGTCCCACGCCGAAGACGAGGTCCGTGCTGCTGACGCCTCCAAGAACCAACAGTCCGAGGAAGCCGGCGCCAGTCGCGAGCAGCGTTCGATCCGGGAGATCGAGCAGCCAGCGCCGGATCGTGCGGCGTGTCTCGAGTTTCATCGACCGCCCTCCAGCTCGTCGAGCTCGGTTGCTTCGAGCCACGCGAGCCCGAACCATCCGGCACTCCCGATGAGACTGGCACCGAAGGCGAACAATCCGACCGGCGTGCTGGCTCCGCTTTGGAACATGGCTCCCGCCACGAAGATCCCTATGAGTCCGAGGAGCACGCACACGCCGTAGCGAGCTGGAGTAGGCTCTCCAACCCGGAACTGCGGCAGCACCGACATCAGTCGTCACCTCCGAACACCGCGTAGAGGGTGACGAACGCGATCAGCCCGATGAGGAGGAACTGAAGCCCCGAGATGCCTCCGAGGAACCCCTCGATGCCGAGCGCGCCCATCACTCCGGCGACGGCGGTGAGCGCAAAGCCCGGCTCGGTGAGGATCGCGTTCACCAGCTGGTCACCGAACTGCAGCCCGGCGAGCGCACCACCGGCGCCAACCGCGACGCTGCGGTTGACGTTGTTCCGGACCGTACCGCCCGCCTTCGTGGCCGCCGCCTTCGTCGAGTCGACCCCGACAAAGTAGACGATCGCACCGAGGGCTACCAAACCGAGCCCGAGCGTCACTCCGGCCGTCATCAGCTGGCACCCCCGCTAGTTGCTGCACGATTCGACACCGATTCGTCCGCGTTATCGTGTGTCATAGTCCTCTCTCCTCGAAGTTGTCGTTGATCTCCCGGAGCAGGTAGCCCGCGAACACCAGCGCCGCCAGCACGACGATCCAGTCGAGCGTCGAGTCTGGCGGCAGGATCTGCGGCAGAGTGAGCGCCGAGACCGAGACCACACTGAACAGCTGTGGTCCCGACGCGATCAGCGCGTCACCCACGGCGTAGAGAACCTCGGGCTGTGCGATCGCGGTGATCGCTGTCAGCCCGCCGGTTACCTTCGCTACCGGGGATTTGAGTGTCTGTTTGACGTTCATTCGGTCAGCCCTCCAAGTTGCAGCACGTCGGCGACGACGAACACCAGCCGCTGGAGCAGCCAGAGCACGACGATGACCTCGCCGACGACGATCGCGGTGATGATCACCGGCGTTGCCGGTCCCGCGTTACTCGCCAGCGCGAACACCGGGTCGTTCAGCGACCCGATCGCTTGCAAGATCGCGCTGCCGACGTCCGTCCCGATGCTGGCCAACAGGTCGGCGACGAACACCGGGACATCGATGAGACCGAGCGTCTCTCCGGGGGCGTTGAGCCGACCCGGTGCCGACCCACCGAGCACGAGAAAGATCACGTTGAGGATCGTGGTCACGATCCCGAAGACCTGCTCGAGCAGCGTCGTGGCAACGGCGCCGATGATGAAGTTTCGCGGGTTCGACAGGAAGCTCTGCAGCACTGCCGGAAGCGAGAGGTCGCCCCACCCCGTAATAGAGCCGGAATTGGAGGTACCGCCGCCACCACCGCCACCGCCACCGTCATCGATGTCTTCGACATCGTCGGGGTCGCCGTCGTACGTCTCTCCACCACCGCCGTCGAGCCCCGCCATCAGCGGAGCACCTCCTGAGCAGTAGTGATCCCGCGTTCGGCGACGTACAACGTCGCCAGAACAGTCACGAGTGCGACGGGATACGACAGGACGCCGAACTCGCTGAACGCGAACGTCCAGACGCCCTCGATCGCGGTGATGCCGAGGCCGAGTGTCGCCTCGATGAGGCCAGTGCCGATGAAGTCACCGATACCGTCGACCAGACGCGCGTACGATTCGCTGATGGCGGCGATCAGGGCGTTCACACCCCACGCCCACGCGAAAACGATCGCACCGAGGGCAGCCTGCGCCACGCGGAACACGTTGATTCCGGACGCAGACCGGAAGTCGACGCCCTTGAGCGAGCTCGAGTCCGTGAGGAACGCACCGAAGTCAATACTCGTGAGCGACGCGTCGTCGGTGCTGCTGCCGCCACCGTCTCGGTCCGCGATCTCGTCGTTAGCCACCGCTCTCCACCTCCGCTCGCGCGTCACTGGAGCGCGATGGGCGCCTCATCATTCCTCCTCGTCTTCTCCTTCCTCGGTCACTCCCGGGTCGATCGGCCCGATATCCGGCGCGTCCGGCACGCCAGGAATCGGGATGATGTCCGACGTCTCGCGGCGCTCGAGGTACTGGATGATGAGGTAGAACCCACCGAGCAGTACTGCGATGCCGACGATGAACCCGAAGATGCCGAACTGTGCAGCGAGTGCATCGGCCGATGTCTCCGCGCCGGTCTCGACGATGCCGAGCGGTTCGATCAGCACGGCCTCGACGAAACTCGACGAAGCACCGACGAGCAGGTCGATCGGCGTCACCACGAGGTTGAACGCCGACTGAATGAGGTTGATGCCGCCTTGCGAGACCGACACGAGCGTCCCGAACAGCGCGCCCTGGAGCAGCGTCCCGAGATCTCCGCCCGCGTTGAGGAAGCCGATCGTGCCCGTCAGGACACTATTCGGCGACGGGTCCTCACCGCTCGGGAGCTCGTCGGACGCTGACATCTTAAAACACCCCGAGCCGGCGCAGGCCGAGGAAGCTCACTGCACCGCCGATGAGCATCCCGGGCAGCGAAGTGAGGAAGCCGACGATACCACCGTTGCTACCCGCCATCGGGCCGGCACCGCCACCCGAGGTCATCTGCATCGCGTCGACCTCACCGTTCGTCAGCGTCAGCTTGTACGAGACCGCGTACTCAGTGCCGCTCGACACGGTCGAATCGAGCGTGACCTCGCTCGATCCGTACGAGTCGGTCACGTCGCTGTACGAGTCGATGTCCTCGAAGTCGGTGTCGCCGACGTCTTCGGCGACTTCAACAGTCTGATACCGCTCATCAGGCAGCGTCGGCTCGTCGACGAGCTCCGTGTTCGCGTAGCTCAGGTCGAACCCGGTTGGTAGTTCGATCTTGTAGTCGATGCTCGCAACCTGATCCCAGTTCGGGTAGTCGTTGTCCTGCGTGAAGGACGCGCTCACGTCGCCGTCATCCTGCAGATCAGAGGCCTGGAACACCGCGTCGACGGTGACGCCGTGGAAGACAGCCGAGTCCATGACCTCGTCGAAGCCGTCCATGTCAGCAACCGAGTACGCACCGTTCGGCTGCGTGACGGTCACGGTCTCGAGCTCGTCATCGTCGTCAGTGTCCTCGAGCCGCTCACCGAACTGGAGCTCTCGTGTTCGCTCGGTGTCGATCACGGAGAAGTCAGCGTCGATGTCGCCGCTGATGACGACCTCTTCGGCCGTGTCCATCGTCCCGTCACCGGAACCCTGGACCGGAAGGTCGCCGATCTGGGCCTGCAGCACTTGCCCCTCACCGGTTGAGTTGGCGAGGACCGCATCGGCGTCCTCGTCGGCCGAGCTGTTGTACAACTCCACCTCGACGTAGTCGCCGTCAGCGTCGTTCACGCGAAGCGTCGGCGTGCCAGACGCACTGATCACGTCCGCCGCGATCGTGATGTAGCCCTTCTCCGCGTCGTCGTTGGAGAAGTTGCCGTACGTCGCCGAGTCCGAGCTGGCGGTCCCGGCGTAGTTCAGCGCGTCGGTCGAGGGCGCGGTGGTCGTGTCGCTGACCGTCGCGCCGCTGGCGGTCCACTCGCTCGAGTCAAGCGCGGACGCCGAGTTGTCCCCGTCCTCGTCGTCGTTACGCGGGAACTCATCGCGCTGGTCGAAGTCGATGTCCGTCGCGGTGACAGTGATCGGGTTGTCGTTCGACTCGTTTACTGACGCCGGCAGCTGTGCCGGCTCACCGCTGTCGTCGTAGTACTGCAGCGCGTTGTCGAACTCGGCGCCGTCCCACTCGTCGACGGTGACGTCAGCCGAGATCGCGGGGTTCGGCGCCTTCGAGTCGGCACCCCACGCGAGTCCGCCGGCCGCCATCGCTGGCGTCGCCACCATCGAGGAGACGACTAGGACCGCGATCAGCGCGCTGAAGCCGACCTTTCTGATATTCATACGATACCCCCATCGCCGCCGCTGAGAGCCAGTGTCATTTGTCTGCGAAAACATCCGTTGCCGGTGGATAGACCGTACTTCTCCGCTAGATCCGTATCGAGCGGGTGCCGCTCCCGGAAGTTCTGGAGATACTCGGCGAACCGATCGCTGACGACGAGCCCACGCGGTCCGTCGCTCACGAGTCAGTCCCCCGAAAAGCAGTTCGCCATCCCTTCCGCCGCCGTTTCTCCGCGCCGTCAGTACCGTCGGAGACGCCACTCACGCGAGGGCGTCACCTCCGGCGTCACACACCTGGTGCATGGTGCGGTCCGAAATCGGTGTCTGCGAGTTCTATAACCCCGAGAATGTGGGGTAATAAACTCAATACGGGCATTACGTGCAAGGTTTCAAGTCGCTTCAGGGTGAGTCTAAGGTGATGTCTGGCGAGATTCGGAAGCTGCGAGACCTCGGCGGGAGTGGAGGTGTTGCGATCCCGAAAGACACACTCCGCGAGTGGGGTCTCATAGATGACGACGACGAGTTGGCCGACGCGTACCTACGCGTCGATAACACAGACGATGCGGTGACGGTCGAGCCGGTTCAGTAGCTGGCTCAGATTCAGTTTTTAGAGCTCTACCTGCGTAGCGGCCTGCACGCGAATCCCTTGTTCGCCTACTGATTCGCCCCGATCGGCGCGTCGAGACGACCCTGAGACCATGGTCTTGCATGGTTTTATGTAGCGTTAACCAGTTAATCCTACTATGCGACTCGGCGACTACGATGAACGAGACGGGAAGCGAGTCTGGCTCAACCAGACCGAGCAGAACGACGAGGTCGGCGCCCTCATCAACGAGGCGAAGTCGCCCGAGCAAGAGATCGCCTTCCGACTCGGCGCGCAGGCCGGGCTGCGACGCGAGGAGATCGCGAGTGTCACCCCGAACGACTTCTCCCATGCGCCGGATGGGTTTCTCCGAGTGTGGAACGACTATGCGAAACGCGGGAAGTACCGCGAGACACCCATCCCAGAAGAGCTCGCCAGTTCCGTCCGGACGCTCGCCTACGAGCGAGACCCCGACGACGCGATCGTCTCAGTCGAACCGAACAGTATCTACCGGTGGGTAAAGCGAGCGGCCCAGTCGCGTTACGCCGCCACCGGCGATGAGGGATGGACCCACCTCGACGTCCACGATCTTCGACGTACTTGGGGCGGCCACCTCCTGTGGGACTGCGGCGTCCTCCCGGCCGTTGTGATGTCGTGGGGTGGATGGGAAGACTGGGAGACGTTCCGGAACCACTACCTCGGTGAGATGTCGCCAGCAGCTGCGGAACGGGAGCGCGAGAAGATCTCGTTCGTCTCCGGAAGTGCCGAAGCGGGCAACGATTCCAGTCCGGTATTCCAGCCGCAGGCACAGTCCCCGAGTCCGTACTGACCTACGATCCTGCAAGTAGGCGTAGTCTCAGTCCTAATCCAGGTGTTCGGTTACTTCCCGTATACTGTACGCTAGATCGGGCATGAAATTTATATTTCGGTGAGTAGCCGGTGTAGCATTATCATGACTCTATGAATAGTGAGCAACCACTTCTGGATTGCCTGTGTTTTATTTTGGTTGCCGATTAGAATGATTCTATGATTGTTTCACGGGCTAGAGTCAAATACTACCGTTCAATCATTAATACCGGCTGGGTAGATCTTGAGTCAGACATTACCACATTATTGGGAAAAAATGAGAGTGGTAAAACCTCATTCCTCCGCGCATTAGCTTCCGTTTCAGATGATGAGGAGATTGACGAACGTGATCAGAACTACAATCAGAGGCCAGATGAAGACCAATTTGAAATGGTACGGATTGAGTTGGTCACAGAAGATCAATCCGATTCTGTCGTGTTTGATGCCATCGAACTGGACACTCCTCTGTATGTCGTGAAGTTCTCTGATGGAACGCGACGTCTCGAAACTAAGTCAGGGGAACACCCCATGTCAGCGGATAAAAAAATAGATGAGATTATCGATGCCGTCTCAGAATTTGATGAAAACATGAGGACGAAACAGAATATACCCGACAAATTCACACAATATTACGATAATAAATTGCTGAATTCTGTAAATAATATCACGGATAAGGGCCAATCTAACAATCTTCAGTGGCACCTGAATCAATTAGAAAGCCTGATTTCTGGCATAGATTCCGCATCCGCCAGTATAGATATTGAAGCCAACCCAATTATGACTGATGCGAGATCTAGGTTCGAAACTTTACATCAACAGGGCAAATCAATATTAGCGTTTGATATTTCTTCAATACTACCCTCAATCGTATATCATAGTGAATTTGACCGAATCAAAGATTCAGTTGCTATTAGCGGACTAGAAAACCCCGAGAACCGCACATTTCGAAATGTATTGAAACTCGCTGGTGTCGATTATGAGAAATTTAATCAAAAAGATGAATTTGAGCAAAGCCGGGAGCTCCGCAGGGCAGAGGCCGACATCTCTGGAGACGTTAATGAGATATGGGATCAAAAGTCGGTAAGCGTTGGTATTAACATTTCAGGTAAGAAGTTTATCATACAGATCGCTGACGACTCCCTAAATACAGGAGACTCTGAGAAAGATATCCAACGCCAATTCATACGACCCTCAAGCAGAAGCGAGGGTTTTCGATGGTTCTTTTCATTCTATACGAACCTAACCGCGGAGACGAACGAAGGCGATGAAAACAAACTACTACTATTGGACGACCCTGCGGTTTCCCTTCACCCCGAAGGGAAAAAGAACTGGCTTGACTCGATCGAGCAGATGACAGATAGTGCTCAATTTGTGTATTCATCGCACTCGCCGTTTTTAATTAAGAAAGAACACCCCGAGAGAATTAGATTGGTAGAGGATCGACCAGGAGAAGGAACAAAAATCACGAGCCAGTGGGCAGAAGGGGATTCGATGGCTCTTAAGCCGCTTAGAAACGCTTTAGGAATCGGATTAGGCGACTCACCATTTGCCTCCAAAAGGCAGCTGCTGGTTGAAGGAGTAACTGATTATTACATATTCACCGCAATAAACAACTACCTGAGATCTGTTGGAATGGATTTCATCAATTCAGACGAGGTCTCAATTATGCCTACCAACGGGGCCCCCAATATGCCGGACGCAGCTAAGTGGGTTGCTTCTGAAGATTTTTCATATGCTATCGTGCTCGATAACGATCAAGAGGGCAAGGATGCCAAGAATACCATTATTGAACAACATCAAGAAGTAGACTCAGACAGGATAATTTTGTTAGAACTAGACGATGGTGGCAGTCAATTCTATATTGAATTGGAGGACCTGTTCTCTACATCGTTTTATGTGGAATCTGTTAACAGAGCGTACTCTTCAGAGTTTCCTGACGAATTCTCTAATATATCCATCGAATGCCTTGATGATGGGTCCTGTGAATTGAACGGTGTTGAATATAATAATAGAAAAATCACATCGAAACTGGATGAGGTCCTAAATAATCAAGGAATGGGTGATTTTGACAAGGTACTCGTCACAAATGTTATTCGTGATCGGCTAAACAGTGGAGATGTCGATAAATCCGATATTGAGAACTTCCTTCCTATTTTCGATAAAATACGACGGAACACATAGTATAAACAACCTGAATAATCAATTCGCAGTTGATTACTTCTCAAACGCTATCGGAGACCAGAATCCAACTCGCGCTCCTCGCGTGGTTCAGTAGCAATTTCAGGGTCGTCTATCACTTCCTGTTTTTGTTCATCAGGGATGTCCCACCGCTCAACGAAGGGGTAGCTCCCCATCGAGTTGTCGTCGTTGTGTAGCCAAGCGACGATATCCGCGTGACAGAAGTGACACAGAATATAGAAATTCGGGACCGACGGCTCAGGTGATCTAGCGTTGATGTTTTTGTCAATTTCTACTTTGCTGAAATCTTTCCCCTCGTATACCTCTCTTCCGCATCGATGGCAGGTGTGATCTGGAAGACTATTTCTCGGCTCACTCACGGTGTCCAAGTAGTAGGCAGTGGCATTTCCTATCTGGTGAGTCTGAACCTTTCCATCCGTGGTCAACCGGTCGAGATGATTGTTGATGGTTTTGACAGAGACACCAATCTCATCCGCTAAGTCAGCCGCTGATAGTGCTGGCTCGTCTGAATTCCTAAGGGTGCGGATAATCTGTCCCCGAGTATCGGTTTCGATCATGGCGAAGCAATTCGTAAACTGTCGGGAGCAACTTAATTCCTGATACCTTGGTGAAACTTCAGAGTCTACGACGCTATTACCCGCTTTTGGACCGAATTACTTCAGAGATTCTGAAACACACATATGTGATAACCAGTTTTACCGATGGTAAAGTGACCGAGTTTGAGATTCTATTAGGAGAATCCCAAACTCATCTTAGCCGTTGTCACACCCCCTCAATCTAATAGTGTAGAGTCTATGAATCGCAAACATGAGCGCTGTAGCTGCGTTTATTGGTGGGGTGACAGCGGTAGTGTTCGTGACCGGCCTCGTCATCGGGTACAAAGCCGTAACCGCCTTCCTTTCGTCGAGTCCGAGCACTGCCTCTGTCGGGCGTTGAACACCATCCGTAGATTCCTCACGCGCCACCAGCGCTCACCGCCGTGAGTTCCAGCTGCTGAACGGCCGGAATGATAAGATCACACGTACTTGCCAACCGCGGCACCTCGAGGCGCCACCGTCCGCCGGCCTCGGGCGCCTCGGCCGTGATCGTCGTCTGCGTCGAATCCCTACTAGTTCGTAGAATTAACTACAATCCTTGAGGCACGCCTACTCAGTGTGCTCATCTTCCTCAAACTCTTCGACGGTGAATATTCCATTAACAAGATTCGGCGGGAAATAGTCCACAGCGTCTCCAGACACATCTGGGTCCCGAGAATCGCCGGGAGAGATACACTTTGCCCATCCGTTATCTAACAATATTACCTTCTCATAGTGCTTTTCGTCCGGATAAGCTACCTCAGGGTCCTGTGATTCAGCTTGAGTCACCTTATCGATTACTTCAACAGTGACTCCTCCAACAGACGGGATCTCGTACGGCATATTCCAATATTGCCGGCCATCTGTTTAGTTGGTACTGTTGAAATCCTCAGGCTCCCTGCTGGCGCCAGTATCATTTCAGCTTGTTATTATATATGAGGAAGAGTTCTGTGCTAATGTGTACGTAGTTGACAGACTACGAAAAGCAAGATATCTGCCGACGGTGACGATCGCGTTTGTCATGGTTTTCCTAAGCACGTACACTATACAACTGCTACTGGTTGGGAGTCTGTCTCAAAACGCCGGATATCAAGCTGTGACGATGGTGACGAATGCACTAGGCGCCGGGTCAATTGTTTTTTCATGGTTATTCCATTCGAGCCACACCCATCTCTTGGGAAATCTCACTATATTCGTTCTAACAGGATGGTGGGTAGAGAGTCAAATAGGTAGAGACCAATTTATTCTCGGAGTTGCTGTATTTTTTGGGATGGGCGCCAGCGTAGCTGCTCTTATTCTCTTTCAAACTCCCGGCGCAGGAATCAGCGGGATCACTACCGGGTTAGTCACGATGGTTGCCTTAGGGAATCTTGAAGGAGTGATCAAACCAGATCATCACCTAATACGGAGTGCTATCGTATTCACACTCTCTGCCTTCTATCTGCTCAGGTCCGTCAGTGTTATAGGAACGCTCCCTGCTGGAACCGCAGTCAAAATTCACATTTTGGGTGCTGTTTTTGGTGCCGTTTGGTATACGGCAGAAAAATCCCAGCATGACTTCAGTTGGGTAGTAAGCTAATCCACAGATGGAATGTAGAGCACGCACTAGTCGATAGTTCTACGAATGAATCTATTTTGAGACCTAATCGCAGCGTTTGATAACTTCCCGTTTCCTGAACGGTTAGGCTTGGGAACACCTGCATATCCCCAGTTGAGGTTCAAGAATTTAGTCCCAAATTTGACTCCAAAAACCTAATAGCGCCAATCAGCGCAACATCGCTAGCCTCGTCTGATATCTTCATCGCATATCTAGACATCTGTTTTGTCTGCCTCAAAAGTTCCTCATTCCTCGTGTCAGTATAACGTACGCCGGATTTAGAATTCACCCCCGGTAGATCGGGAGATTTCAGTGGCGTTTGATGACTGTCTTCGCTGGAAATTTCCCAGCTCGGCAGGTTGTCTCCCCCAATCTCTTTTTCTATCCTGTCGCGTCTCCTAAATTCTTCAATTCTGTGGGAGATGGACGATATATGCCCACTGTTTGACGTGTGTTCCATGGCGATGTCCCCCGTATTGTGAAGTTGAAGGAGATTTATTTCCTCAACAATTTCTGGTTCCGTGATTATAACCTCCCTACGGTGGTTAGTGTCCACGCCATACACTATTGGGTCATACAAAAAGAGAGATCTTCGTTGGTCAATCGGTGTGATTATTTGTAACCCGCGCTCTGCCATCCCAGTTATCCTCATACCTTTTTCGTCCTTGAACCGGGGATTGTCGTGGACTATTGGAGTGTCAGAGATGATATAATCGCAATCGGTAGCGTTGCGTAGAATTGCTCCATCAAGATCTCCGAGGACCCCATACGAGAGGATACCAGATATCATTAGGAAATGCTGTACGCCCTTGATCGAAGCATCGACAAGCGCATCTAACTTCTCCGTCTGTGACATCTCCTTTCTCCATTCAATCATATGTTCATACTTTCCCGCTAGCATATCGACCTCAGCTGCCTCCCAAAACATATCCTCTCCAGATTTGATATCTTTCTTCTCAGACCGTGTGCGGTTTCTCTGAGTTCCGATGTACGATAGTAAAAGTTGCTTGTGCTGGGGAGACAGCTCTGAAATTGGAGTTCCTCTTCTAATTTCGTTTAGTGGCCGAGAGTGGTACCCATCTAACTTTCCCAGCGCATCCTCGACGTGCTTCTGTCCGTAGAAATATCCACGAGAGCAGACACTCCGCCTGGTTTCGTTAAATGATCTCCCAGATTCCAAATGGTAACACGAGATCTTGTCGTTACTATCGCTCCAAGGTTTGAGTACGTACTGTGGAACGTAGTGCTGATTCTTTTTTTCAGTCACTTGACGACCATTATGTCTACTCGGCTATTAAACCACTTTTCAGCTAAATCGGGGACACTCTATCATCGCTTATCATTCAATACCAACCTACAAGAAGCGGTGAGCTGGAAAACAATCGTTACAGGGTACCTCTCAAACACTAGTCTAACTCAACCGAGCAACTATTCTAATTCATTCAGTGCGTACGTGTTCCTACTTCCGAGATCTTCCTCGATGATGCCTGCGGATTCCATTGTATCGAGAAGCTCGATCCAGGCGGCAGCAGGCATCTGAGATTTTGGCTCATCTAGCTTCAGATCGGGCCTCTCTGCGCCACCTTCGTCGAGTATCGATAGAAATTCGTAGAAATCTAGAAGTAACGGAGCGATATCCTCCCTATCGTCACGAACAATATCGTGAGCGAGTTGCTTAATTTTAGGGCTGGCTGGTAGTTCAACAGTGTCTGTTGTGTCAGACATGTTGGTTGATAATCTTATTCTGCCTAAAGCTCTCCTGTTTACACTGATCTAGGTGGAACGTTCAATCCCATTCGTTTCTTCGACAGGAGTACGCTAATACCTATGGAGGGGGAGGTCAACACAACAGATGTTGCCTCCACTAACATTCGTTGAATGGGCAATTGTTGGAAGTATGGTTGTTTCTTCTATAACACTAATTATCGTTGGAGCTGATTTCTATCGGAGCCATATAGAAACCAAGCGTTCCAACGTCTCAATCCGATCGTCTGCTAGTAGAGAAAATCGTGTATACCAAAATGAGGGTCCAACAAGAATGAGCGGCGTATTCAGCCCTGCCACCCTTGCTAATGAAGGGGAACGATCTGCGGTGATTAGAATAAAAGGAGCTAAAATACGATTTGAACCGTCAGGGACCGAATTTTCTTGGGAAGAACTACAGACCCTTGAAAACGTTCCAAGACTCAAACTTAATCACTTAGATAACAACTCCCTGACCGCAAATTCGACCGATGAGGTTGCAATTAGTTTTAAAACCGGACACAATCAAACGCTTGAGTCATTATTTTTAGATGAAGATGAATTCCATATTGACGCTATCATCGACATCGAAGACAATGTGGATCATTACGAGATTGAGTACTCTGACAGGGTCGAATTTTCCTAGCAACAAGTAGACTATATCGGCACGTCGTCATCGCGAATCTTGTCGATGTCCTCCCGATCGAGGAACGCGCGGTACGGACGGTTCCGAACTCCGTCGAGATTCTGAAGTTCCCCACGGTGCTCTCGTTTGACGTGGAACTTGAACGCCTTCGCCGTCGACTCAACATCAGTTGAGACCTTTTCTCCGCAAGCGGTACACGTGAAACTCCGACTATCGCTCATCTTCAGATACTATTCGACGTGGTACTCCAATTCGATCTTGTGTACCGGTTTGAATTCGGTGACAGATTCACCTCGTTCACCGGGCTGGGCCTTTCTCGTTTCCCCGTATTCCTCTTCGTGAAGATAGCTGTCTGTATATACGTCGTCGTCGGCCTCTACTTTTTCAATTTCGCTCGGCGGGTATCCAGCATCTATCTCTTCCCCCCTAAGGACGAATGCCCACCCGTTTTCCTTGATTATGACCCTATCACCATCGACTTCTTCCCCACTTTTCAGGTACAGATTTGGCATCGAGTATACATATGGTGACTGTGCTTATAAAATGAAAGCCGGTTAAAATGATAGACCCATGCTTAATCTCAAAGAAAGAAAGCAAACTAACATGGTCATTAGAGGGTCCGAAACGGTTTTGGTGAATCCTACTGAAAATTGGGATTAATTGATTATATGACTCGGGATCCCCATTCCTACGAGCGTGTCTACCACAAGAACATAGAGGATTCCACATTTCGAGTCACATCCCGGTTCGACACAGAGGAACGCACAATCACCCGTTTTGTGACGCAACTCCAGAAAGTGATTTCTAAAGATGAGTACGAGACGATTGCGCAGTTTGATCACGAACCCACTACCCCTGGCGGCCACGATGTATATGAGGAGGGATTGCACTTGGATATCTACCGGGAAGGCCAATCGAATCTGAAATTATATCCAGATCACGCACCACTTTCGGCCTCTCCTGGCACTGTACTACGGAATTGCGAGGGGTATCTATCTGAGCACGTAGATTGGCTATTCCACGCGCACATGGGACTTATATCGACTTCGGGGCACCCGAGATATCCGTAATTACGACATTACATTTAATGTACCACCACCACCAACCACCATGTATGTCTCAGAACCGCCAAGAGCCTGAGGATGACGAACCGGAATCTCTGGCGGAGCTTATCGCGGCTACTACCGATGAGTCTCTCGAAGATATTGAGTCAGAGTCATTCGAGATCGAGGACCCGTGGGATGCAGAACAAGAAGAAATAGACGAGTGACCGCCACTAAGAGTTGTTCTTAACAGGCGATCGTCCGGGGAAGGTTTTTCTGAATTGACACACAGAACTAGCCATGACGGTTTCGGCCCGAAATAAGCCACGTATCATGTGTAACGTCTGCGGTGGCGAAACGAATGTGGACTGTAAGAAGATGGGAGATGATGCCTACAAGTACTGTCCGCTCTGCGGGGCCGACTCAGTCGACGTATCCCTCCGGAAGTAACGTTTGACGGATTACATCCGTAGACTGATCAGTTGGCATCTTCGTCCTCCTTGTAGGTATCCGGCCAGTGGCGGTCGAGGTACGACATCACGGTGATACAACCGAACATCCACGAGAGCACGATCGTCATCACAACCAGCTTCAGCTTCCCGAACCAAGTACGGCGCGGCCACTGCAGCCGCCACCACGCCCAGAACTCCGCCCGATCCGCTGCTGTCAGGGGGTCCTCGTTGAACAGTCGTTCCGTACGTCGCGGATCTTCGCCCGAGGACTGATCAGACGACATCGTTTCCATCCTCCCAGTGTACCAAGTCAGTCAGGTGGTCATGGCACTGAGGACAGACCTTCGCAGCGAAGTCGTCTCCGCCATAGACCCACTCCTCCGCCTCTCTGTCGCACTTGTGAAGCCAACATTCACCGTGGTCAACGGTGGTTATCTGAGTTCGCGGAACTCCTACAGCGTCTTGATCAGTCGGCATCGGCTAACCTCGCTGGCATCCGCACGTCTCGAGCACTGGTCCACGGACGGAATCGGGCGGCACCCCCGCCCTACGCCCACACCGTCGCGCCGAGCAGGTGCTCTCGGGCTATCGACGCCCGTTCAGTCATCGCCGGTCACCTCCTGCTCGGCGAACGTCTGGAGTGACGCCTCCTCGCCTACGAGCAGCTCCTTCGTCAGCGCCTTCGCGAGATTCACCGGCACCGCGTTCCCGATCTGCTTCGTCGTCTCAGTCTTGTTGCCCGCAAACTCGTAGTCCGACGGGAACCCCATCGCAGCCGCCAGCTCCCGCGGCTGCAGCATCCGGAACCGGATGTCGAGGCCGTACGGGAACGCCTCCGGCACGACCAGCGCGAATCGGTCGCGCGTCGTCACCGTCGGGAGCGGATCCTCGACAGCGTTCGACTGACCGTTCCCGTAGTACTCGATGAGGAACGGACTCACGAGGTGGCCGTCTTGGTTCCGCGCCGTGACCGTGTGGAGCGGCTGCTCCCCTGGTTCATACGTCGCGTTCGAGTGTATTCCGCCCCGAGAGCCGTTCCGCGGGAGCACGACCGTCGTCGGGTTGTAGAGCCCGATCGCACCGCGCGTCGCGACGGTCGGCACTGGCTCGTCGAGAACGCTCCGCGCTGTCGCTCCGGACTGCTGGCCGAGCAGATACGGCTCACATAGCGCATACTTCCCTCCCTGCGCCGTCACCGTGTCCATCGGCTCATCGACCGGCTTCGCCGTCGACGTGCCGTAGTACTTCACGAGGAACGGCTCGCACCGCTCTTCGACGACTTCGTGAACCTCACCAGCATCGACGACGTCTTCCTGCATCGACACCACGTCATCCTTCCCGAGCTCGCCGACGGCATCAGCGAACGGCTCGAGACGCTCGTCGCAGTGCTGACGGATGCCCTCGGCGATCCGCTGCATAGTGTTGTTCACCAGCGGCCGATCGCGCTGCCAGAGGCTCTCGCCGGCGTCAGACCAGTCGATGACCTCCGCGGCCGGGCGCCAGTCGGGCAGCTCGTCGTCGGCGTCGCTGTGGGTCGGCTCCGGGAACGACGCCCGCCGGCCGCGCCGACCGACGACGAACAGCCGCTTTCGCGTCGTCGGGTCGCCGTAGTCCGCCGCGTTCAGCACCCGCCAGTCGACCGAGTAGCCGAGCGCGTGGAACGCGTTGATCCACGTCTCGAAGATCTCGCCGTTCCGCGTCGCTTTCCCATCCTCGTCGACCGGTCCCCACGACTTCAGCTCGCGGACGTTCTCGAGCAGCACGCTCTCCGGGCGGAGCTTCTCCACCCAGTCGAGCACGTGCCACGGCGACGCCCGCTTCTGCTCGTTCACCGGCTTCCCGCCGCGAGCCACCGAGAAGTGCGTGCACTCCGGCGACGCGATCAGCACGTCGACGCCGCCCTCCTCGACGACGTCCGGCGGGTGGAGCTCTTCGACCTTCGAGACGTGATGGTCGCCGTTCGGATGGTTCCGCTTGTGCGTCTCGATCGCCGTCTCCCAGTGGTTGACCGCCGTCACCTGAAGCTCGACACCGAGCTCGTCGCAGGCCTGCGAGAGACCTTCGAGCGTTCCGCCCGCGCCGCAGAACAGATCGACGGCGCGAATGGTGCCGTCTCCGAATTGATCGCGGCTCATGATCCGATATGCTCACCTCGTTCGTAGCCGCATCCTGGGCACCTCCACCAAACGTGATCCTCGTCACCAACGTCGTTCATGCCGCCCCCGCATCCCTGACACGGCCGATCAGTTCCTTCGTCATCATGATCGACACCGCCGTCAGTGATCAGGACGCTATTTCTGGTTGGTGAAACTATTTGTTTGAAGCGTAATGAATCCTGATTAGGGAGACAATCCCTAGTTGTCAGAGACAGAGCTGAATCCCGAGCTCCCTCCCCTCCCCATTCGGGATCAGTTTCAGCGTTCACCTCCTCGAGAAATCGCTCTCCCTGCTCGCCAGTCAACGAGAGCCGGAACGAGTCCGTTCCAGTGTCTCTCACGCGTTCTCACCCCGGCTAGACCTCGATGGGCTCCCCATCGCATTCTTGTCTCGCACACTCCAGACACCGCTCGCCGGCGAAGCCGGGCGACGTCGCGAGCGGTTCCGCCGGCTCACCGCAGCCGTCGCACGTCGCCTCGTCGCCGAGGCCAGCTGCACGACGCCGCTGCTCGCGCTTCTCGTCTTCCGCCCACGCCCGGACCTGCTCTTGGGTGATCGACGCGTGTCGAGCGTGCTCGACCGGCTCGATGTTCCCGGGCCGGTTGTCCCACTTAATCCCGTTGTGGTGATGCACATCCTTCTCCACGAGATCGTCGAGGATCGACTCGATCGGCTGCTCTGCCGGGTAGCACTCGACAACCGCGAGCAGCCGATGATGCGCCACGTAGACGTCCTCTCGCCCTTCCGTCGGCGTGTGCGGGCGATGCTCTGTCGACCGCCAGCGCTCGTAGCCGGCACCGCTTCCGTGACCGGGCTTCGCGTGCTCGAACCGCGCGTACGACTGCACGCAGTTCTCACCGAGATGATAGTTTTCCACACGATCATCACCTCGCTTGAATCCGCGGAGCGAGCATCAGCGTCGTGTGGCCGAAGCCGTCCGCGAAGTCGTAGTACATCTTCACGGGCATCTCTTCGGAGAACTCGACACGGAGATCCGTTCCCTTGCTCATCGGCTTCAGAAGCCCCTTGAGCTTGCTCCCCTCCGCAGAGCCGCCGACCAGATAGGCGAGCGAGTACATCGAAGTCGCGTCCGAGTCGAAGTTCGCCTCCGGGAGCTCGTCAGAGCCGAGCACCGTCTCGATCATGTCGGTGTCGCCATCGCCGCTCACGACGAGTTCTTGATCGTCGACGACCGCCTCGAACTCAACGTGGTCGCTGACGAGCTCCGCGTTCTCGATCGCGTCTCTGAAGACACCAGCCTCGGTGGTGAACTCCACGTTGTGATCGAGCTCTGGGATGTCGGGCTCGCCCCGCATCGCCTCGGTGTCGATCCCGGCCATATCAACCTCCACGTTCGTGTGCTGGATCTCCACCGAGAGCGTCTCAGGCTGGAACGAGAGCGTCACCGGATCCCCGCCACTCGCACCATCGATGTAGTCGTCGAGACGCTGCAGGTTCAGCCCGATCGGGAACATGCCGTCGCCGACCGACTCGAAGGCGCCCGGTTCGACCTCGAGATCGACCATGCCGACGTTCGCCGGGTCGACCGCAGTGACCGACAGCCCGTCGTAGCCGATACGGAAGATCGCCTCGTCAACGACCGTCAGCAGCTGGTCGATCACCTGCTGGAGCACCTCTGCCCGAACGCTGACCGTCATGTTCTCGATCGGTTCCGCCTCCACGTCTGGCGTCTCTTCCTCCTCGGCAGCGTCCTCAGTTCCTTCCGCGTCAGCGGCTGCCATCAGGCACCACCTCCGACGTCGTCGTCGCCCGTCTCTTCGATGTCGCTACTCCCGTCGCTCTCGGTGGTGTTGGCACTCATAGTCGTTGAATCCGCGAATCGCCCGGTCGTTCGCTCGATGCTCTCCGGCAGCCCCGCCAGCGTCTGCTCCAGCTCCTCGGCGGAGATTCCCGCCGGCGCCTCCACGACGAGCGAGACGTCGCCCCGCTCGACGCTCGCCAGCGCACGATCGCCGACGACGTCGACGTCGAAGACGGCCGGCTGCTCCGGCGCCGCTTCCCGCGGCGTCTCGTCGACGCTCATGCTTCCCTCCAGTACTCGACCACGTGGCTCGCGTTTGACGCGTCGTGCTCCCACGGCGAGTCCTCGCCGACCTCCAGGAGCATCGTCGTCGTCGCCTCGCACGTGCAGCAGTACGCCGAGACTACTCGCCGCTCGTCGGTGTCGAGTTCGTACGGTTCGAGCTCGGACGGCCCGCTCATGTCGACGTTGTCGGCCGCGCCGACCACCGAGATCTCGCTACTCGCCATCCGACTCACCCCGGTTGGCCTCGACGTCGTACTCTTGCCCGCACTCCGGCAGCGCGACGTGCATCACGTACTCCTTGCCGTCCTCAGGCAGCGACTCGCGCACCTCGATCCCGTGCGGAACCTGCTCGATCTGTGCTGGCGCGCCGGCGAGATAGACCGACCACTTCGTGAGGTCAGTCGAGTTCGGCATGGAGACCCTCCATCCGAGCGCCGACGCTCTCGAAGACTCCGTGACCGGATCGTCGCTCCAAACGACGCACTCCGGACACGTGAACAGGAACGTGTGCTCGCCGAACCGGACGTCGAGCTGCGAACCGCACTCACCGCACGTCGCGTCGACGCGGTAGCCGCGGAGGTAGGCCGTCTCGCCGGCGACCCACGCGTAGTAATCCTCCTCGAACGGACACTCGTGCGGGCCGCTCCGGGCGCCGTCGGTGACGCTCATTCGCCCACCTCCGTGAGGTTCGACGGCTTCACACGCGGCGCTATCGCCACGCCCCGGCTCCCCTCGCCTTCGATCACGAGCGGTGCGTCCGTCTCCACATGGACCGTCACGCACTCCACGGCCAGCTCGTCGAGCGCTTCGACCGTCGCGTCACGGTACACCAGGGCTCCGTTCGCTTCCGCTGGCGTCTCGACTGCCGCCATCCGAACGATGTCAACCTTCCCGAACTCTTCGAGCCGGTCAGTGTTCGGCGTCATCTTCGCTGTTCGGTGGTCTGTCACCGCTAGCGTCTCGCCGTCGCTCCAGACGTACGCAGACGGGTAGCTGTCGCCGCAGTCCGACTTCATCGCTTCTCGGAACGCGCTGCGACTGACGCTCGTGGTGAGTGTCTTGTCGCCCGCCGAGATCTCGGACACGTGGCTCGCGATTGCACCGTCGCGGTCGTCGTGGAGGACGATGTCTTCGCCTTGCGTCGCTGTGAAGTTGCTCATCGCCCCACCTCCGCGTTCGCCAGCTCGTCGAGGCGCTCCCGTGCCTCGCCGCCGTCCGTCGCCGCTTCCGTGGACGTCGACGTCGAGTCACGCGGTTCAGGCTCGTCTCCCTCGAGTGTCCCGACGATGATAGAGACCGTGTGGATCCCCTGGTGGATCCGGATCGCATCTTCCTTCCGCAGCGGCTCTATCACCGTCTTCCTCACCGCCTCTTTCTGCACGTTCAGATGGTTCGCCAGCACCGACTCCGCCGTGCCGAGCTCGAGCCGGCCCCGGTATCCGGCCCACTCCATCAGCTTCCGGTGCCCCTCGTGGGCTTTCACCGGCAACCCGGTGTCCGGCTCGTCTCCATCCTCCTCGCTACCGTCGACGTACGTCTTCGCAACCGCGTACCGCAGCGCGTCCGCCATCGACCCGTGCTGCTCTTCCGCTTCCTCCAACGCCGCCAGCAGCTCCGCGTCGTAGAACGTCGCCTTCGCGACTCGCTGCTCAGGCATCGAGCATCACCTCCTCGGCCTCAACGACGCGCTGGAACTCTTCGCGGCTCCCGCCGCTGTCTGGGTGTGTCTCAGCCTTCCGCTGGCGGACTGCCGCCTCGATGACGCTCTCCGGAGCGTCCGGCTGCACGCCGAGCACCTCATGCGCCGGCGTCTCCGAGCTGCCCGAGGCGATGATGTCGTCGCCGGCGTCGTCTCCCGGCGGCAACCGTGCCGCCGCGAACTCCGAGTCGCCCGTCTTTACCGGGCGCTGACTCCGCATCCGCGTCTCGTTGACCCACTTCAGGACGTAGCGGACGTTATCTCGGAGCCGCGGCGAGGCGTCACACGCCACCGCGAACTGCTCTTCGTCGTCAGTCCACCGCAACACGAATCCGGGATCGTCCGGGTTCGCGTTGTGCAGCGGCAGCCCGTTCGACTTCGTGTGAGCGTTCGCGATCTCGCCGCGCCAGTGGTCGACGCCCATCCGATCCATCTCGGTCGCGAGCTCGGACGTCGTCGATCCGAGCGTCGCCTCGAAGCTGCGATTCCGCTCGCGCTCCGACTCCGGCGTCCGCTCGAACCCGGCCGGCCAGTCGAGACGGCTCATGCTGCCACCCCGCTACGCCTGCGAGCACGGCCACGGCCGCATAATGCGCGCCACCGCGCGCGCCGCCCCATCTTTGCGCCCACACACACGGGTGCGCCACGAGGGCGCCGATTCTCACACACCCCCGTACCTTCGTACGACTTCGAAGATCCGACTCGAGAGCCGCCGAAGTTCTCGATACCCGTCGAATCAGTGTCGTACGACGGGGTCTCGGATTCGTACGACTCGTACCTTCCACTTGTTCCACTCGAAGCAGTCGAAACGGAGGTCATCGGTCGACACCCCCGTCAGCCGCGACCGGCCGGTCATCCGAGAGCGGAAGCTCAGTTTGAGACTCAACGCCACCGAGTCGCCACCACCAGGGCGGCGAGAGGTAGGTCCGTCCGGTGTCGAGGTTCGTGACCGCAAGCTGTTCGCGCGACCACTTCCACCACAACAGCGCGACGTGAGCGCACCAGCCGCGGAAGCGGTAGCCGTCGCACTCGCACTCGGCGACGAGATCTCCCTCGTAGAGCGCGAACAGTACTCGGTGTTTCGAGAGACCGTCCTCGTCGACGTAGCCGAGCAGCACGTCGAACTCAGCCGGGTTGACCGGACCGACGTTCGACGGGGCGGCCTGCGCGCGCTTCCAGCTGGAGGACGTGGTCCATCCGCTCGGGAAGCGGAGCTGATCAGGCTCGCCGAGACGGTTCGCGATCTGCTCGCGAAGCTCCTCGACGCGCGTCTCGGTACTCATAGCTCACCCCCGTAGCTGCAGTCAGGACACGCGTCGTAGGGGATCGCGCTGCCGGGCTTCGAAGTCCGAGTCAGCTTTGAGCCGCACTTCGGGCAGTGCCTCATGGACGGCACACCCCGTTATCGAGCGCTGCGCACGGCTGGTTGTACTCGGTGATGTAGAGCCCGCAGAATTCGCAGATCTTCGGCTCTACGTTTACCTCAGGTTCACAAAGGTTTAAATTTAGGATGGGGCCGGAGGGATTTGAACCCCCGATCGACTGATATCTCCGGTGCGCCTCGGAACTCCAGAGGGTCGTCAACGCGGGCGATGATCAGTCGCCCGCTCGGTATATCAGTCTGGAGTGTCGTCCCGGGCGCGAACCTCTGGAGTCAGTCGCCATGCCTGGCTTGGCCACAGCCCCACGCGGTTTCGCACTCGGTGATTGCCGAAACGCGGATAAAGGGGTTTCGATCGCGAGCGATCGAGGGACGCAGGGGCGACGCGAGCGACGCCGATGCCGGCGGCCGCTCGGCCGGACCGCCGACGCCTCGCCTCAGCGGTCGTCGTCGCTCCAGTCGCACTCCTGACATTTGTACCCGGTGATGAACTCGGTGACGCTCGGCATATAGCCGACGGTGATGACGTCGCCGCCGCACTCCGGGCAGTCGCGGTCGGCGTCCGCGATCGATTCGGCTTCGAGCACCGGTTCGCCCTCGACGAGCTCCGCGAGCTTCTCGGGCGTCACCATCCGCCCCTGCACGACGCGATTGGACATACCCCGCGTAGACCGCGGAGCACCTAAACCCCGGCGACACGCCGGGGGCTCGCCCGAGTTCGTGCAGCGCTGATACGGGGAGCCGAGTAGGGTGAGACAGGAACCGCTCGGGGACCGACGCGACGCCTACAGCCAGGGCGCCCGGGAGTCGTCGTCGGTGAACGGGTCCGCGTCGTCGTCGCTCGCGTCGCGGTCGCCGCCGTTGGCCAGCGCCGCCACGTCGTCGTCGACGATTGGGCCCGGCGCGTTCGGCGGGGAGTCGAGCGGCGGGTCGGTCGGGGCGAGCCCCTCGTCCCCGGTCGCGTCGTCGCCCGCGGCGTCACTGTCGTCGCCCTCGCCCGCGTCATCGACGTCGCCGGGGCCGTCGTCCGGTGAGTCGTCGTCCGGCGAGTCGTCGCCGGCGGGGCCGGCGTTCGGGTCGTACGCGAACAGCGTGGTGACGGCGAGGACGGCCAGCGCGATGGGCGCCTCGGTCTGCATCAGGTCGAACGGCCCGAGCAGGATCGGGAGCGCGAGCACGCCGAGCGCGACCGCAGAACCGAACCGGAAGCGGTCGATGTCGACCCGACCGCGGAGGTGCGGCGACAGCAGCGCGATCGAGAGCGCGAACGCGACGCCCACGCCAGCCGCGGCGGCGCCGTTGAGCACGTACTCCGGCGACGTCTCGATCGCGAAGCCGCTCGGGTCGAAGCTCGCGACGAGCCCGAGCGAGATGATGACGCCGGGACTCGGCAGGAACTCGCCTATCTCAGAGCTGGCGGTCTTGGCGGCGATCGTGAGGATCACCAGGCCGGCGAACCGCTCGAAGACGGGGAGGTTGAGGAACCCCCTGAACGTGGGGGCGAACGCCGCCTCGAGCGCCGCCAGCGGGATGATCACCGCGCCGATGAGGAGCACGGAGGTCACCATCTCCCGGCGGTCGCCGTCCATCTCCGCGAGGATCACGGCCGCGGTCGCCGATCCGCCGAAGATGAGGATTCCGGTCTCGACGACGCCGGTCGCGGTGCTCAAGACGCCCGCGACGACCAGGGCAGGAAAGATACCGTCGATCAGCGGCAGCACCATCACGGTGGCGAGCAGCTTCGTCGCGCTGCCCACCTGCCGCTCTAAGCGGAGCGCTACCGGGTGGCGTGAGACGCTCATTCAGGGGCGATGTCCCTGACCGACGGGGAGACGGTGGGAAGCGGACAACCCGCGATAGCCGAGGGCCCGGCGTGCGGAGTCGAAGCCGCGAGCGGCCCGACGAGCCCATGTGAAGAATTTGCGCGTATTGCCGGCTGTAAAGGAGGCGCCGAGGGTGCGGATCGGCTGGCCGGCGGTACGCGCGTTCACGGGACTGTCGGAGTCCATACCTCATATACGCGTTTCGGTCGCGTTAAAGGTTGTGTGAGACCCGTCCGCACGACACGAACGATCGCTGTCGATCCCTTATATATGCGGGTACAAACCGCCGACGGATATCTCGTTCCGCCGACGATCGGTCGACGCGTTCGGCGTTCGATCCCCGATCCGTGGAAATCGATCCGCGAGAAGCGATCGGCGGGAACCGATCCCCGGGGAGCGATCTGCGGCCGCGCGTTCGTCCAGAAGGTGAGACGGATGCCGGTGTCGGGCGGATCCGACACCGACCGCGACACGGCGGTTCGATCCACAAAGCTGCATATATGACGAACTCGGATGAGAATGACGTACACGTCCGTGCTGACTCGCAACGTTTTTTATCCGCCACTCATGACGGTTTATATGGAGACCAACTCCGGTCGATTCTCTGCGAAGCTCGACGTGCCGGAAGCGTTGACGTTCGACGACGTGCTCCTCCGCCCCAAGGAGAGCCGGGTGGAGCCCGACGACGCGGACCTCTCCGCGCGCGTGTCGAAGAACGTCGAACTCACCGTGCCGGTCCTGTCGGCGGCGATGGACACCGTCACCGAGAGCGACCTCGCCATCGCGATGGCCCGCGAGGGCGGCCTCGGCGTCCTCCACCGCAACATGACCGTCGAGGAGACGGCCGCCGAGGTCGAGCGCGTCAAGCGCGCCCACGAGCTCGTCATCCGCCGCGAGAACGTCGTGACGGTCTCGCCCGAGGACACCGTGCGCGAGGCCGACGCCGTGATGGAGCGGCAGGGCGTCTCGGGCGCCCCCGTCGTCGACGAGGACGACGCCGTCCTCGGGATCATCTCCGGGACGGACATCCGCCCCTACCTGGAAGTCGGCGAGGACGACGCCGTCAGCGAGGCCATGACCGACGAGGTCATCACCGCACCCGAGGACGTCGACGCCCGCGAGGCGCTCGAGCTGATGTACGACCACAAGATCGAGCGCGTCCCGATCGTCGACGGCGACGACCGACTCGTCGGGCTCGTCACGATGCAGGGCATCCTCCAGCGCCGCGAGCACGAGGAGGCCGCCCGCGACGAGCGGGGGCGCCTGCTGGCCGGCGTCGCCGTCGGCCCCTTCGAGGAGGAGCGCGCGATCGCGGCCGACGAGGCCGACGTCGACGTGATCTTCATCGACTGCGCGCACGCCCACAACCTCAACGTGCTCGACTCCGCCCGGGCGATCAAAGAGACCGTCGACGCCGACGTCGTCGTCGGCAACGTCGGCACGCGCGAGGCCGCCGAGGCCGCCGTCGACTTCGCCGACGGGCTGAAGGTGGGGATCGGGCCGGGCTCGATCTGCACCACGCGGGTCGTGAGCGGCGCCGGAATGCCCCAGATGACCGCGGTCTCGGAGGTCGCGGACGTGGCGACCGAACACGGCGTCCCCGTGATCGCCGACGGCGGCATCCGCTACTCCGGCGACGCGATCAAGGCGCTCGCCGCGGGCGCGAACGCGGTGATGCTCGGCTCCTACTTCGCCGGCACCGACGAGGCGCCCGGGCGCGTCATCACGATGCAGGGGAAAAAGTACAAGCAGTACCGCGGGATGGGGTCGGTCGGCGCGATGAAGTCCGGCGGCGGCGACCGCTACCTCAAGGAGGAGGACGAAGACGAGGAGTTCGTCCCCGAAGGCGTCGAGGCCGCGACCCCCTACAAGGGGAGCCTCGCCTCGGAGCTCCACCAGCTCACCGGCGGGATCTGCTCCGGAATGGGGTACGTCGGCGCCGAGACCGTCCCCGAACTGCACGAACGCGCCGAGTTCGTCCGCGTCTCCAGCGCCGGACAGACCGAGGGGCACCCGCACGACGTAATGATCACCGACGAGGCGCCGAACTACAGCCCGGACGAGTAATCGACCGGGAGCGCAGCCGCCGCGGT
Source organism: Halorubrum sp. CBA1229 (assembly GCF_003721435.2). Taxonomy (NCBI): domain Archaea; kingdom Methanobacteriati; phylum Methanobacteriota; class Halobacteria; order Halobacteriales; family Haloferacaceae; genus Halorubrum; species Halorubrum sp. CBA1229. The sequence continues at coordinate 3,204,621 of NZ_CP054585.1, forward strand.
GCGGTACCGGCGGCGTAGACCCGAAGAGGTATTTTAATATAGTCAGCGCAGAGACGAAACGTGTGAGCGAACACGTCGTCGCTCCGAGAATCCATGAGTGAGCAACCGCCGCTGGTCCTCGTGGTCGAGGACGAACCGGATCTGGCCGACCTGTACGCAGCGTGGCTCGGCGACGAGTATCGCGTCCGGACCGCGTACGGCGGGCAGGAAGCGCTGGAGGAACTCGACGCGGTCGACGACGAAGTCGACGCGATCCTCCTCGACAGGCGGATGCCGGGCCTCTCGGGCGACGAGGTGCTGTCGGCGGTGCGCGAGCGCGGGATCGACTGCCGGGTGGCGATGGTGACCGCCGTCGAGCCCGACTTCGACATTCTGGAGATGGGGTTCGACGACTACCTCGTAAAGCCCGTCACCAGCGACACCCTCAAAGAGACGGTCGCGGGGCTGTTGCGACGCGGGGAGTACGACACGGAGATGCAGGAGCTGTTCTCGCTGACCTCGAAGAAGGCGATGCTGGAGACCGAGAAGAGCGCCACCGAACTCGCCGACAACGACGAGTACCAGCGGCTCACGGACCGGATCGAAGAACTCCGATCGCGGGCCGACGAGTCGCTGGAGGCGGTGACGGAAGACGAGGACGACTTCGAGAAGCTGTTCCAGGAGTTCGACGACGACGCCTGACCAGAAGGCGACCGTCGGTCCGGCGGTTCTCTCCGTGTCCGATTCCGCTCCCGGAGCCCGCCGACTATTTAAATACGGTCCGGCCGAACCGACGACCGAATGCGCGTCCGCGACCTCCCGCTCGCCGAGCCGTACGTCGACCACTTCGCCGAGCGGGGGATCCGGGAGCTGTACCCGCCGCAGGCGGCCGCCGTCGACGCCGGCGTCTGCGAGGGCGAGAACGTCGTCGCCGCGATCCCCACCGCCTCCGGGAAGACGTTCGTCGCCGAGATGGGGCTGTTGACCGCCGACGGCCCGGGGCTGTACGTCTGCCCGCTCCGCGCGCTCGCCCGCGAGAAGTACGAGACGTTCGCCGCGCTCCCCGGCGTCGACGTGGGGATCTCCACGGGCGACTTCGACGCCACGGGCGAGGCGCTCGCGGGCAACGACGTCGTCGTCGCCACCAGCGAGAAGGTGGACTCGGCGATCCGAAACGGCGCCGGCTGGGTCGACGACCTCGCCTGCGTCGTCGTCGACGAGGTCCACCTCCTCGGGGCCGAGCGGCGCGGCCCGACGCTCGAAGTGACGCTGGCGACGCTCCGCCGCCGGAACCCCGACGTGCAGGTCGTCGCGCTCTCGGCCACCGTCGACAACCCGGAGGCGATCGCCGGGTGGCTCGACGCGACGCTCGTCGAGTCCGACTGGCGCCCCGTCGACCTCCGGACCGGCGTCGCCGTCGGGGGACACGTCGACTTCGACGACGGGACGGCGATCGACGTCGCGGTCGGGGGCGAAGGAGACGACGAGACGAGGGAGCGCGACAGCGACACCCCCGACGACAGCGACAACGACGGCCCCGACGACAGCGACGTCGCGGCCGCGCTCGTCGCCGACACGGTCGCCGAGGGCGGCCAGTGCCTCGCGTTCGTCAGGTCGCGGACCGAGGCGGTCGCGCTGGCGGAGCGGCTCGCTGAGGACGGCCTCGCCGAGGAGATGGGGATCGAGTCGGCCGCCGCGACCGCCGCCGACGAGGTCGCCGACGTGGACGGCACGGTGACGGGACGGCAGCTCGCCGACTGCCTCCGATCCGGCGTGGCATTCCACCACGCCGGGCTCCGCTCCGGGCACCGCTCGGTCGTCGAGGCCGCGTTCCGCGAGCGCGACGTCGCCTGCATCTGCGCGACGCCGACGCTCGCCGCCGGCGTCAACGTCCCCGCGCGCCGCGTCGTGGTCCGCGACCAGAAGCGCTACGCCGGGTCCGCGATGGAGTGGCTCCCGACGCTGGAGGTCCACCAGATGTGCGGCCGCGCGGGCCGGCCCGGGCTCGACCCGCACGGCGAGGCGGTGCTCGTCGGCGATGACGATACCGAGGCCGAGCTCGTCGAGCGCTACGTGCAGGGGGAGCCGGAGGCCGTCGAGTCGACGCTGGCGGACCCCGCCTCGCTCCGGACCCACGTCCTCTCGGCGGTCGCGACCGGCTTCGCTGAGACGGAAGAGGAGATCCTCGGCGTCTTCGAGGGCACCTTCTACGCCCGGGAGGCCGGCGCCGGGGGCCTCGCCGACGCCGTCGCGGTCGCGGTCGACGACCTCGTCGCGGCCGGGATGGTCCGCCGGGAGACCGGCGGCGTCGAGGAGTACCGGTTGGTCGCCACGCCGGTCGGCGAGACCACCTCGAAACAGTACGTCAGGCCGGAGACCGGCGAGCGGATCGTCGCCGGGCTCCGGACCGCCAGCGAGATGTCCGAGGCGACGACGCTCACCGTCTTCGAGGTGATCTGCGACACGCCCGACATGCAGGACACCTACCTCGGCAACGAGGAGCGCGCCGAGATCTACCGGTTCGCCCGGGCGAACGCGGGCGAGCTGACCACGGCGATGCACGAGACCGACGACTTCGAGGAGTGGCTGGAGTCGGTGAAGACCGCCCGGATCCTCGACGAGTGGATCGGCGGCGCGACCGTCGAGGAGCTCGTGGAGGCGTACCGGATCGGTCCGGGCGACCTCGACTCGCGGATCGAGCGCGCCGAGTGGCTGCTGAGCGCCGCCGAGGCACTCGCTGAGACGATCGGCGTCAGCGTGCCCGCGGTCTCGCGGGCGCGGGCGCAGCTGTAAACGGAAATAGAAAGAAGGGAAAAGCGTCGGCGACCGGTCCCGTCAGTCGGCCGGTTCGACGGCCCGGTGGAACGGTGTCCGAGCGATCGTCCGCCGGAGGTCGGCCAGCGAGTCGCGGCCGACCTCGCCGGCGACGGACATCACCGCGAACACCTCCTGTCTGGAGACTTTCACGCCGGTCTCGGTGAGCGCGTCCTCCGGCCGCGAGTTGAGCTCGCGGAGGGTGCCGACCGCGAGCAGGTAGGGGACGGTCCACGCCTCCATCGTGTTCCCGTTCGAGAGCGGCATCGTCTCCAGGTACGCCTGCGCGTCGTCGAGGAACGACCGGGCGTACTCGGCGGTGCGATCGACGACGCGGGCGGACGACTCCCGGTTGTCGGGGTGGACGACGCGCTCCTGGTCGACCCCCTCGTCGGCCAGCCACTCGGCGGGGAGGTAGACGTTGTTCTCCTCGGTGTAGTCGTCGTACACGTCCTTCGAGACGTTGACGAGCTGGAGGAGCAGCCCGAACTCCTCGGCGGTCTCCCGGAGGCGCCGGGCCCGCTCCTCGCCCACGTCGCCGCGGGTGAGGAGGTTCGTGATGAGGTTGCCGACGGTGCCGGCGGCGTAGTAGCAGTACTGCTCTAACTCGTCGCGGTCGTCGATGCGGAGCCCGCCCTCGGTGGCGTGGCGGTCGACGAACATCGCCATCCCGTCGACCATCTCCAGCACGGGCGGAACGATGGCCTCGCGGGCCTCGGGATCGAGGTCCTCGAACGTCGCCACGATCGTCGGGGCCTCGGCGACGACCTCCCAGTCCTCGTCGCGCTCGGCGGGGGCCGGGAGCCACTCGTCGACGGCCTCGCGGAACGCGCCGATGTCGACGTCCGCGTCGGGGTCGATCGCGTCGCGGTACGTGCGCAACACGTCGCTCTGGGCTTCGGGCGGGATGTGGCCGGCGTCCTCGACGGTGTCGGCGACTCGACAGAGGAGGTACCCCACGCAGATCTGCGAGGCCATCGGCTCCTCCAACACGTCGACCGTCAGCGCGAAGGTCCGAGAAACGCCCTGAACCGCCTCGTGACACCACGGGAGGTCGGGCTCGACGGGACCGTGTTCTCGTCCGCTCATTCGGTTACCGACACTTACGGCACAACGCATAAAAAGCCTCGTGGAACGCCGCAGGCCTCCACGCGCCCGATCGACGTCGATTGCGGCGGCCGCCGAAGGACGAAATCGACCGAGTGCGCGCCGACCGACCGCGAGAAACGGCCTCCCCGTGTAGGATCGTGTGGAAACCGATAAGTCGCCGTGCCCGGGAGAGAGTGGCATGGACTTCACGCTCACCGAGGAACAGCGTCAGATCCGCGACACGGTCGCGGAGTTCGTGGACGAGGAGGTCGTTCCGCGGGCCGCCGAGATCGACGAGACCGACGCGTTCCCGGCCGGCCTGATCGACGAGATGGCCGAGTTGGGGCTCCTGGGAATGCCGTTCCCCGTCGAGTACGAGGGCGCCGGCCTCGACTACCACAGCTACGCGATCGGCCTCGCCGAGATCTCGCGGGGCTCCGGGGGGCTCGGCACCGTCGTCGCCGCGCACACCTCGCTTGCGGGCAACATGCTGTACGAGTTCGGCGACGAGCGCCAGAAGGACGAGTACCTCACCGCCTTGAACACCGGCGAGGACGTCGGGGCGTTCGCGCTCTCGGAGGCCGAGGCCGGCTCGGACGTGCCCGCCATGTCGACCGCCGCGGAGCCCGACGGCGACGGCTACGTCGTGAACGGCGGGAAGCTCTGGATCTCGAACGGCTCCGTCGCGGACACGGTCACCCTGTTCGCGAAGACCGACCCCGACGCCGGCCGGAAGGGCATCTCCGCGTTCGTCGTCCGCCCCGAGGAGGACGACGGGTTCATCGTGGAGGGGACGGAGGAGAAGCTCGGGGACAAGGGGTGTCCGACCGCCGAGCTCCGCTTCGACGACATGTGGATCCCCGAGGACCGGCGGCTCGGCGAGGAGGGGGAGGGATTCGTGCAGGCATTAAAAACGCTCAACGGCGGGCGGATCACGATCGCGGCACGCTCGGTCGGCATCGCGCGGGCCGCGCTCGACGAGGCGGCGTCGTACGCGCAGGAGCGCGAGCAGTTCGACCGCGCCATCGCCGACTTCCAGGCGATCCAGCACAAACTCGCGGACATGGACACGAAGGCCCGCGCCGCGGAGCTGCTGATGCACGAGGCGGCGGACCTGAAGATGCGCGGCGAGGACTACATCAAGGAGGCCGCGCAGGCGAAGCTGTACGCCTCGGAGATCTCCCGGGAGGTCGCCAACGAGGGGATCCAGATCCACGGCGGCTACGGCTACACGAAAGACTTCCCCGCCGAGCGCTTCTACCGCGACGCGAAGCTGTCGGAGATCTACGAGGGGACGAGCGAAGTGCTGCGGAACACGATCGCGCAGCAGCTGCTGGACGAGTAGGGGGCCGCGGACGCCGCGTTACTTCTCGCCGTCTGCGGTTTCGCCGTCGGCCGGTGTCGTGTCGTCGCTCTCGGCGGAACCGCCGTCGGTTTCGTCATCAGCCGTGCTTCCGTCGTCCACCGTCGGTTCGTCGTCGCTCTCCCCCCGCGGTTCGTCCCCGCGATGCGCCACGTCCGCGTCAGAGGGGAACCGGTCCACGGCGTACTCGCCGGTGTCTATCCGCTCCGCGGGCTCGGAGTAGTCCCGATCGCTCGTGGAGAAGTCCGGCCTGATCACGCCGTCGTCGGGTACGTCCGGGCTCTCCTCGACGTCTTCCGCGTCCGTGGCGTCGGGGATCCCGGTCGCTTCGGTGTCGGTCCCGTCGGCGTCGGAGGTCGCGGTCTCCGTGGCGTCGGAGGTCGCGGTCTCCGTGGCGTCGGAGGTCGCGGTGCCCCTGGCGTCGGAGACGCCTTCGGCGTCGGGGATCTCGGCGGTGTCCGCAGCGCCTTCGATCTCTGTGGTATCTGCGGCGTCGGTGGCCTCAGCGGCGTCGGCGTCGGGGTCCGACTCGACCAGCTCGTCGACGTCGCCCTCGAACCACTCGAATCGGTCCCGCCGATCCCGGTGGGATGTGAGAGCCGACTGAAGCCGCTCTTGGAGCGTCTCGCGGAGCTCGATCGCCTCGTCGAGCTCGAAGTCGACGGCGGCGGCCGACGTGCCGGCGAGCGAGCTGCTCCCGGCGGTGTCGGCGACGATCGTCGCCACGTCCCAGCGGCGCTGGAAGATCGTCCGGCTGTCGATGACGGTCTGGATCCGGTAGTACGGGACGACCGTCACCGTCCGGCTCCAGAAGCCGTTGCGCGTGAGGAGATGGTCGTCGCCGAGCCAGTAGCCGCGGTGCTTCCACTTCAGGTGCGCGGCCGGCGGCACCGCCAGCAGGAGGACCGCGGGCCCGTACCACGGGAGGTCGGGCGTGACGTACCAGTCGATCGCGAAGGCGATCCCGACGAGGACCGCGACCGCGATCGCGTACCGGAAGACGTAGCGCCACCGGATCCGCTTCGGCGGCCGCGAGAACGTCGGCGCCCCGAACGACTCCACCTCGTGGGCGAGCCGGTAGACGCGGTCGGTGGTCGCGATGGGGACGGCCGCCTGACTCCCCCCGTCGCCGGACTGGCCGGGCGCGTAGCCGGCGGTCTCGATAGAGAGGCTCGCGTAGCCGAGCGCCCGCTTCGCCGGGTTGTCGGAGATCGTCAGCGTCTGGACCTTCTCGGTCGGGATCGAGCCGCTGTACCGTCGGAACAGCCCGCGCTCGTACCGGAGCTCGTCGCCGGCCCGCGAGAGCCGGAAGCCGTAGTAGTTCGAGAACGCGACCCCCGCGCCGAGCACCCACGACACGAGGAACAGCCCGCCGACGGCGACGATGGCGGTCGCGGTGAGCGCGGCGGCGGACGCCTCGGGGATGAATCCCGAGAGCACCGGCACCGACCCGGAGCTTAAAAAGGCCAACAGGCCGATAAGCCGGCCGTCGAACGACAGCGCCCCGACGAGGGCGAGCTCGCCCGGCGAGATGGCGAACAGCTCCTCTTCCTCCGGACCGACCGCGCCGCGGTCGGCGGCCTCGTCGTCGCCGGCGGTTCCGTCGGTCTCGCCGGCCGACGAGCCGGATTTGCGGCGCTGGACCTCGCGCCGGAGTCGAGTCGCCTCGTCTGGCTTGACGAACCGGATCGACCCCTCGGTGGAGGAGCCGCCCGCGGTCTCGAGGTCGACCGCCGCGATCCCGAGCGCCCGCTGGAACACGCTCTGGCTCACGTCGACGTTCTGGATCCGCCGGTAGGGGATCTCCCGCTCGCGGCGCGAGATCACGCCGGAGGTGATGTCGAGGGTGTCCGCCGTGAGCTCGTACGCGAACCGCCGGTAGTAAGCGATCTCGTACGCGAGCGCAGCGAGGAGGATCGCCCCTCCGGCCGCGGCCGCCGCCGGGAGCCCCCAGTCGTTGCTGTTTGCGACGAAGAAGGCGATCACGACGAATCCCGACACCTTCTGGAGCGCGCGGTACGGGACCGACTGGGGCGCGAGCTTCACACCGCGTCCTCCCCGTCCGCGCGGATCGCCAGTCGCTTCAGCTCCTCACGGAGGTCGCTCGCGCCGTCCGGCGTCAGTCCCGGGATCCGGACGTCGGCGCCGCGGGAGCCGGCCGTGTAGACGACGCAGGAGGCGAGCCCGGCGCCGCGCTCGACCGGCCCGCGCCGCGAGTCGACGTGCTGGATCCGCACCAGGGGGACGGTCGTCCGGACCTGCGTGACCACGCCGCGGTCGAGGTACAGCGCGTCCTCGCGGATCTCGTAGCTCCAGCGCCGGTACTTGAGTACCGCGTGGACCACCCCGACGGCGAGGAAGACGCCGCCGGCGACGGCCGGCGCCCACATCGGGAGCCGGCCGAGGTAGTACGCGCCGGCGAACGGGAGGGAGAGCACCGCGGCGACCAGTACCGCGCGGAGGACCCACACGACCCGAATACGGGGGTGTAACGTCTGTGCCGTCATCGACGCTCCCCCGCCGCGTGTCCGTGTCTCATACGCCGCCGTTGTCGGCGCCGACGTATAAGTCCGGGCGAAACGGGCGTCGCTCGGCGGTCCCGTCCTCCTCGCTCGGCGGTCCCGCCGTCGCCGGTCGCTCGACCGTCGTCAGGCCCGCCGGAGCCGGTCCGCGCTCACGTCGATCGGCTCCGCGTAGTGGACGAGCGGGTCGCCGTCTGGGCGCTCGAAGCCGTTCGCCGCGAACAGCGTGTTCTCCCGGACGTCGGCGGTCCCCGCCCGCAGCGTCCACGGCTCGTGGGCGATCTCGCCGCGGTAGAGGCGGTTCCCCTGGGCATAGAAGCGGTAGTTCTCGAGGAGGAACGCCGCGAGCGACCCCGGCTCGGCCGCGAACGCCTCGCCGGCCGGACCGTAGGTCGCGTCGAACCGGGCGCTCGGGACGCCGCGGTGCGTCCGGCGGCTCCGGAACCGAACGGACCCGTCGTCGCCGACGCGCGTCGCGCTCATCTCGGCGCGGTAGTACGGCAGGGCGAACAGCCGCCGGGCGACCGCCACGCCGAGCCGGTCGTCGGCGTCGAGGTTATAAAAATAGACGCCGGGACCGTTCGGCCCCTCGACGTAGGTCCGGAGGTTGAGCTCCGGGAACGAGAGCCCGACGGGGACGCCCCGGGGGCGGATGTCGTCCATCACGAACGCGACGACGCCGAGGTAGGCGTCCCCGTCGTGCGTGGCGACGGAGAGCCCCGCGGGGAGCGTCTCGTCGACGACGGCGGGGTCGACCGGCCAGTGGCAGAACAGCCCGTCGCGCCAGGTCATCTCCAGCCAGCGGCGTCCGAACATACGGACGGTAGGGTCGCGAGGGCCAAAACCCGCACGGCGGCGACGCCGCGGTCCGAGCAGCTTCGAGCGCGCGTTTAAAAAAGGGGCACCGGGCCTCCGCTCAGGCGTCTCGCGTTCCCGGACCGTCGGTCGCCTCGGCGTCATCGGCCGTCTCTGTGCCGTCGAACGGTTCGAACCCGCCGGTCCCCTCCCGGGCGTCTTTCCACTCACCGAGACCGGAGGGGTCGAGGTGGACGTGGACGTCCCCGACGTCCTCCAAGTCCCGGAGCCCGGTGACGAGCGCCGTCTCGACGTCGTGGGCCTCCCGGAGCGTCATCCCGCCGTCGACCTCGACGTGGACCTCGACCTCTAGCTCCGTGCCGTCGTAGTACACCGTCAGGTCATGGACGCCCTCGACGGCCGGGTGTTCGCGGAGCGCCTCGGTGACGCGCTCGCGGTCCCCGACCGGGGGCGCCGCGCCGACGAGGTACGTGACGTTCTCGCGGCCGATCTCGACGCCCTGATAGACCACGAGGAGGCTGACCAGCGCGCCGGCGGCCGGGTCGAGGACGGGGAACCCGAGCAGGGCACCGAACACGCCGACCACCGCCGCGACGGTGGTGTAGATGTCGTTGAGACAGTCGGCCGCGAGCGCGGTGAGCGCCGTCGAGCCGAGGGTCGCGTTGACGCGCTCCGTGTACCAGTAGAGGAGGTACATGTCGACCAGCGCGAACAGCAGCGCCGCGACGAGTATCGGATCCGCCTCGACCCCCGGCGACCCGAGGAGCTCGGAGACCGACTCGCGCAGCAGCAGGACGCCGAGCAGGACGATGACCGCGCCGACGAAAAGCGCCGTCAGCGGCTCGATCCGCTGGTGACCGTGGGGGTGCGTCTCGTCGGCGGCGTCGTAGCGGGAGCCGCCCCAGACGAACACGACCGCGCTCGCGACGAGGTCGGCGACCGAGTGCGCGGCGTCGGCGAGCAGCGCGACGCTGCCGAAGGCTACCCCGGTGGCGCCCACCACCGCGATCTTCAGCGCGTTGCCGAGGATGTTCACCCCCGCGGCCCGCTGGAACCGGGCCTTCTCGCCGTCGTCCCAGGGGCCCCACATACGACAGTGTTCTCGCCCGCCCTGTTTAAGAACCTCGTCGTTTCGACCGACCCGCGGCCCCGAGACGGCCCGCGACGCGCGAGACCGAGCGCGCGGCCGAGAACGGCGGACCCGCCGACGGTCTCGACCGGCGGCAGTCGGCGACCGCGCCCCGAACGCCGCGGATCGCCGCCCGTCGTAACGACTAAGAACGAAACGCTCCTCGGTTACGGTAATGAATCACGAGTTTTTCGCCCGAGGTGGTCCCCGTGGGCGTCGAGATTAAGGAAACGGAGGTGAGCGACGAGGACTTCGAGGAGATGAAAGGGTTTGTGAGAGATTACCTCGCGGCCAGCGTCGAGAGCGAGGAGGACGGCGGGCGGATGCGCTGGTACCCGTGGCACTCCGCGGACTACCGGTTCAACCACATCCTCAACGTCGTCGACCTCGCGACTGAGATCGCCGAGGCGGAGGGCGCCGACGTCGACGTCGTCCGGGTGGCCGCGGTGTTCCACGACGTGGCGAAGCTGGAGGCGGAGCAGGACGTGCACGCCGAGGCCGGCGCGCGCGTCGCCCGCGAGTACCTCCAGAGCCGCGGGGACTACCCCGAATCGTTCGTCGAGGAGGTGTGCGGAGCGGTCGTCGACCACTCGTACACGGGCGACCTGTCGAACGTGTCGCTGGAGAGCCGGTCGCTGATCGAGGCCGACGTGCTGGACAAGGTCGGCGCCAACGGCGCCGTGCTGATGCTGTTGCGGATGGGGTACGAGTCCCGCACGCACATGGACGCCGCGAAGATGGTCGACCGCGTGCTCCAACGCGCGCACGACCACACCGACCGCGTCGTCTCCGACACCGCCGAGAGCATCGCCCACCAGCGCATCAAGCGCGTGAAGTGGCTCCGCGAGTGGCTAGAAGAGGAGGTCAGCCGGATGAACGCCGAGGGCGTCACCGAGCGCTGACGGCGACGCTTCCAGTTTAAATACGCCCGTTTCGTCCCGACCACGGCCCCGGGCTCACGCCTCGACGTCGACTCGGGGGAGCATCGTATTTAAATATCGCCGGCCGCCGCGTCGGGTGTCGTCGACCCAGCCCCGGTCGCCGGTCGTCGCCCAGCGGAGCATCCCGCCGGTCGCGAGCGTCTGGAGCGTGGCCGCCACTTCGGCGGGGGTGACCCGGTCGGCGGCCTCGCCGCCGGTGTCAACGTCGCCCGCGTCGGCGGAATCCGCGTCCAGGTCGGCCGCGGCCTCGCGGACGGAGCGCTCGAGGAACCGCCCGAACACGCGGTCGCTGCGGTCGAAGTGGTCGCGGTAGGCGTCGTCGCTGGCGGCCTGCGCGCGGAGCTCCACGATGGCGGTCAGGAACCGCGCGTCCGGCGCGTGCTCGTCGTCGACCGACCCGGGGCGGATCGTCGCCGAGAGGTAGGCGTCGAGCCGCTCCCGGGGCGGGAGATCGAACTCGCCCGCCGACAGCGACGACTCGAACCCGTCGAGGAGGAACCCGAGCAGGTCGACCAGCAGCTCGTCTTTCCCGTCGTAGTGGTGGTAGACGAGCGACGGGCTCTTGTCGAACTCCTCGCCGATCCGGCTGATCGTGAGGTCGGCGTACCCGTGCTCGCAGAGCGCGCGGAACGCGGCCCCGAGGATGGCCTGCCGGGTGTCGGTCGGCTCCGCGAACGGGTCGTGCATGGGCGTCCTACCGCGGTCACCTACAAAACGGTCCTGATTGAACGTTCATTCAACACGCTTAACACGAGAGCGACCCACACGGTACTATGACTCGACGCGACGCGTTCGGCGGTCGGTCGTCGGCTCGGTGCCCTCCCGCGGCCGACGAGGACGGTGACGGAGGCGGGAGATGAGCCGGCTCGGCCGGATCGGCACGCTCGTTCTCGCGGCGGTCTCCGTCGCGGCCCTCGTCGGCGCCGCCGCGTTCGCCGGGGCCGCCGCGCCGACCGGACCCGCGGTCGACGGCGGCCAGACGGCGGCGGTCGGTCCGACCGCGGACGGCGGTATCGCCGCGCAGACGACGGAGCGACAGATCCGCGGGTCGCCAGCGCTCGAGCTGTTCGCCTCCCAGCGGACGGTCCCGAGCGGCGCCGAGTCGACGGTGACGCTCGACGTCCTCAACACCGGCGAGATGGAGTTCGGGAACCAGCTCGACCCCCGTGTGACGACCGCGCGCGGGCTCACGCTCGAGGTCGATGACGGCGACGTGCCGATCGAGTTCGACGGCGGCCGGACGGTCGTCGGCGACGTGCGGACCGACGCGAGCCCCGTGCAGGTCCCGCTGGACGTCACGGTCCCCGGCGACGTGCCGGACGGGAGGTACGAGGTCGAGGTGACGGCCCGCTACCGGTACACGTTCGAGATCATCCCGGAGTTCAACAACCACAAGGACCGGCGCGGCACCGACCGCTTCGACGTGACCGTCGTCGTCGACGACGGCGCGCGGTTCGCGATCGTCGAGACCGACACCGACGCGCAGGTCGGTGGGGGCGGCGACGTGACCGCGACGCTCCGGAACGTCGGCGACGAGGTGGCCCGCGACGCGATCGTCACCGGGCGGTCGACCGGCAGCGCGGCGGTGGTCGGCGACGGGAGCGCCGACTCGTACGTCGGCGACTGGGCGCCCGGCGAGAACCGGACCGTGACGTTCGACTCGACGGTCTCGCCCGACTTCGGGAGCGGGGCGTACGCGCTCGTGACGTCGGTCGACTACCGGGACGCCGACGGGATCGACGAGACCTCGCCCTCGTCGCGGGCCGGGGTGGTGCCGATCGCCGAGCAGTCGTTCGCGATCGACGACGTGGACGGGACCCTCGAGGTCGGCTACTCCGGGACCGTCAGCGGGACGCTCACCAACGAGGGGCCGCTCGACGTCGACGACGCGGTGCTCCTCGTCGACCCGCAGAGCCAGCGGGTGACGGTGGGCGAGCGGCGGTACGCGCTTCCGACCGTCCCGGCCGGCGAATCGGTCGAGTTCTCCTTCGACGCCGACGTGAGCGGAAGCGCCGACCCCGGCCCGCGACAGTTCCGGTTCACCACCGAGTACACGAGCGGCGACTCGACGATCGCGGTCGAGGAGACCCAGCGGATCGAGGTCGCGCCGCGACAGCCGGAGTTCGATCTCGTCGCCGACAACGCGACCGTTCCGGCCGGCGAGACGCGGGAGGTGACCTTCGAGATCACCAATCAGCGCCCGGAGACGCTCTCGTCGATCAACGCCGGGCTGTACGCCGACAGCCCGCTCTCGGCCCCCAACGACGAGGCGTTCGTCGACGAGCTGGCGCCCGGCGAGTCGACGAAGATCGCCTTCGAGGTGGCCGCCGCGCCCGACGCGAGCGTCGAGACCCACCCCATCGAGTTGGACTTCCGCTACGACGACGAGCGCGGCAACGACCGGATCTCCGACGTCACGCAGTACCCGGTCGAGGTGACCGAGTCGACCGACGAGGGAGGGCTCCCCGTCGTCCCGCTCGCCGTCGGCCTCCTCGTCGTCGTCGCCGGCGCGGGAGCGGTCGTCCTCTACCGGCGGCGGTGACCGGATGGGCGACCACAGCGCCCGCGCGGATCTGATCGAGCGATGGGCCCGGAGCCGACGGAGGCGGCCGTGACCGCGGCCGACCGGCTCGTCGAGCGGGTCGACGCGCTCGTCACGGAGCGACCGGCGGCGGTGATCGCCGTCTTCCTCCTGATCAGCGTCGTCGCCGTCGGGGGGGTGGGGGGGATCACCACCTCGGCCGGCGCCGATCAGTTCACGCAGGACATCCCCGCCCAGCGCGCGCTCGACGACATCGACGAGGAGTTCGAGACGTCGATCGGCGGGTCGGCGACCTCCGCGCAGGTGATCGTCACCGACGACAACGTGCTCTCGCGGTCGACGCTGATCCGCGTCTTAGAGACCCAAGAGCGGCTGGAGTCGCGGTCGACGCTCCGGGTGGGCTCGACGACGAGCCACGCCGACGCGATCGCCCGCCGGCTCGACCCGACCGCGGAGACGCCGGGCGAGCGCCGCGACGCGGTCGCGGACGCGACGCCGAGCGAGCTGCGGGCGGCAATCGCCGAC